>NZ_QRMX01000004.1:0-108472 GCF_003472805.1 Acidaminococcus sp. AM05-11
CGGCGTAGAGGTTTATATTATTAGGAACTGTCTACTTGACGGGGAGCACACCATAAATGTTGAAGGTAATAAGGAACGAACGACGATAGAAGTTTCATTATTTCACACCCTCTTTTGCTGTCTATAGAGTTTTAGGCCTCAGAAGGGTCCCAATTTTACGGCGGTGCAGTAGCTCATGACCCCAAAGGCCACAATCCACCACAGTCCCACCATGGGCACCGCAAACTTCCACCATTTCTTCAGGGGCACCCCAGCTATGGTCAGGATGGTCATAGTGGTCCCGCTGGCAGGGGTAATGCAGTTGGTAAACGCATCCCCCATTTGGAAGGCCATAACCGCCGATTGCCGGGTCATGCCCACCAGATCCGCCAAAGGCGCCATAATGGGCATGGTGATGGCAGCCTGACCGGAACCGGAAGGCACCACAATATTGAACAGGTCCTGGACGATGAACATGCCAAAGCCCATCAGGTAATGGGGCAGCAGGTTCAGGGCGCCAGCCAGATAGAAGATAATGGTGTCCAAAATCTTGCTATCCGTCATGATAATGGTCACGCCCCGGCACATGCTGACCATCAGGCAGGGCAGGGCCATATTCTTGACCCCGGCTACAAAGGCATCGGAGTAGCCCTTGGGGCTGAGTCCCCCTACCACGCCGGCGTACACCGACAGCATCAGGAACAGGGCAGCCAGTTCTTCAATGTAGAAGCCAAACTTGATAACCCCTACCAGCACCGCACAGATGGTGGCCACAAAGCCCACCAATACCAAGGTATGCCGTTTGGTCAGGGCCACATGGGCATTTTCGTCTTCCTCGATATTAAGCTTTTCCTTGTAGATCTTGTCCAGTTCATACATGGGGCTGCTTTCCGGGTTTTTCTTGACCTTTCTGGCGTAATGCATCACGTAGGTAATACTCACCAGAATCAGGATGACCAGCATCACCATACGCACCTGGATGGCAGAGAACATGGGCAGGCCGGCAATACTCTGGGCCACCCCTACGGTAAAGGCGTTGGTCACCCCAGCGCCGTAGCCGGTGCCTACAGAAGCCAGCACCAGGGCCACTGCCGTAATGGAGTCAAACCCCAGGGCATAGCTGACGGACAGAATCAGGGGCAGGAACGCAATGTATTCTTCGCTGCACCCGGCAAAGGAACTGAGCATACTGAACACGGTAATGATCACGGGTACCATCAGGATTTCCCGGCCCGCCATTTTCCGCACCACATGGCCCATGGCCGCGTGAATGGTACCGGTAGCGGCCATTACGTTCAGGGCGCCGCCGATGATCATCAGGAAGCCCACAATTTCGCTGGCTCCCTTGATGCCCTTGGGAATGGACATAAAGGCTTCAAAGATGCCCACCGGATGCTGCTTAATAAAATGGAAGGTGTTGGGATCCACCACCATCCGGCCGCTGGCCGCATCTTTTACCCGGTCAAAAATCCCGGCAGGAATGATGTAGCTGGCCACCGCACTTAAAAACAGGATAAAGGCAATAATCAGAATCGGACTGGGTACCGATAAGGTTTTGTTGACGGGCTTTTCCGGCACCGTCTTCGTTTCTTCACTCACAGTGGACTCCCCCTCAAAATGGTTATAACTTGCAAATGGCTGCTGCCAGCAGCTTGGTCCGGGTAAACATCGTTTCTACATTGGCAAATTCATGCTTGGTATGGGCTCCGTCCCCCTGCACCCCGCAGGAACACAGGATGGGAATCCCTGCCTTGGCCATAAAGGACGCATCGGAGCAGCCGCCGGGGTGGGCCGGGCCAAAGGCTGGCTGGCCAAATTCCTGGGCAGCCTGGTTCACCAGGTCCAGGAGGTGCTCATTGCCCGCCGTCTTTTCAAACACCGGCATGCTGGACACAAACTGCACTTCCGTAGTCGTACCGGGCACATAGGTCCGGGCACAGATTTCCTTGATTTTTTCTTCCAGCATGGGCTTATCCGCATTGAAGTCGTAGCGGCAGTCCACCTCAATCCGGCAGTGGTCCGCCACCGCATTGGACACCGTACCGCCGGAAATAATATCCGTGCTGACAATCAGCCCTAAATCCAGGTTGGTCAGCTTCCGCAGCTCCACAATCTTGTAGGCCATTTCCTCAATGGCGTTGCTGGAAGACGCATAGGCGTTGCCCACATGGCCGGCCTTGCCGGTTACCGTAATCCACACGTCCATGCAGCCTTTCCGGCCCACGGTAAGCCCGTTGTCCATCCGGCCCGTTTCAAAATTAAACGCCGCCAGGCAGCCTTCCGCCTCCTGGGCCAGCAGCACATCGGCCTGGGAACCTATATGGGTGGTTTCCTCGTCCCCGACAAAAACCAGCTTGAAGGGATGCTTAGCATACCCCAGCTTGTCCAGCACCTTGGCCAGGTAAATGGCCATGACGATGCCGCCCTTCATATCATTGACCCCGGGGCCATAGGCCTTTCCGTCCCGGATGGTAAAGGGATTTTCCGGATAGCTGCCGTTGGGAAATACTGTGTCCAAGTGGCCGCTAAGCAAAATAGGTTTGCCCGGCCGCTCCTTGCCCAGGTACGCCCGCAAAAGCGGAATGGGGCTGCCCGTGGGCAGCAGTTCACTGGCAAAGCCTTCCCGGTTTAATTTGGCATTGACCTGGCTCAGCAGAGCAAACATGCGCTCTCCTTCTTTGCTGCCGGCCTGAAAATTCACCAGCTCTTTCCAGTAGTCCAGCATTTCCTGGCGGTAGGACTCCACCGCCTGTTCGATGGCTTCCCTTGTGATTTCCATAGGTACGCCTCCTTGTAATGGATAATGATAATTATAATGAGTATTTTTTATTCTATACTGTATCCCTGGAAATAGCAACAAAATTGGATAAATATGCAAAAAAGATAATTTCATTACAATTTCTTGTAACAAAATTATCTTTTTTATCCTACGCTTATTGCTGGCTTCAGCCAAAAAACAGCATCAGCCCCGTGGTCAAAATGCCGCAGACACACAGGGAAATAGAACTCATGGCCCCCTGGACCTTGCCGATTTCCAGGGCCTTGCTGGTGCCGATGGCATGGCTGCAGGCCCCGATGGCCACCCCTTCCGCTACCGGATGGGTTATGCGGAACAGCTTGGCCAGCCAGGGAACGATCACCGCCCCTTCAATGCCGGTAAACACCACCGCTGCCGCGGTGATTCCCGGAATGCCCCCGCCGCTTTCCGATATGCCCAGGGCAATGGCCGTGGTCACGCTTTTGGGCAGCATGGAAATGGAAAACACCTGGTTGGTGCCAAAAAGCCGGCACAGCAGGATGGCCGCGCCAATGCTGACCAGGCAGCCCACCGTGCAGCCAATCACCACCGAAAGAAAATTCTTATGGAGAATTTCCCGCTGCTGGTAGATATTGAGCGCCAGCACCGCCGTGGCAGGTCCCAGCATCAGGGACACCAGGGAGCCCCCTACATTGTATTGTTTAAAGGAGATACCAAAAACCGTAAGCACCACCACAATCAGCACCGCTGCCACCAGTACCGGGTTCAGCAGCAAAAGGCCGGTCTTTTTCTGGATTTTCAGCCCCAGGGCCCAGCAGGCAAAGGTCAGTGCCAGGCCAAAGAACGGATTGCTGGCAAAGGAACTAAGCATGGGGCACCTCCTGTCTGTCCCGGAACTTCAGCACCAGCTGGATGGTCCAGGCCGTAACAAAATACACCAGGGGCGTGGTCACCAGGGTTACCACCGCAAAGGGCAGCAAATAGGCCTTCAGGGTTTCCAGATACTCCACGGTTCCCACCAGGGCAGGCACAAAAAAGATGCCCATGCTGCCCATCAGAAAGGTGGCAACGCCCCGGATCTGTTCCGGTTTGATGACCTTCCGGTACAGCAGCAGGGTCAGCAGCAGAAGGCTTACCACGCTGGCCGGCATGGCCACCGGCAGCAGGTGGGTAATGCCTGCGCTGATAAGACACAGGCTGAACAACAGGGCCAGTTCAGTTACGATTTTCATGAGTTCTCCTTTTTCTGATTTGTGTATTTTTTTGCATGATTGTTTTTAGTATACTTGATTCCTGTGCAGTTGAAAAGGCATTGGCCTAAAAAAGTAGAACTTTTTTCTCAGAATTGGTATAATAGATGCGTTATGCGGTTGTAGCTCAGATGGATAGAGCATCTGCCTCCTAAGCAGAGGGTCGCGCGTTCGACTCGCGCCAATCGCACCAAAGCTGTTTCTGGGTCCTGCCTGCGGGCGGGGCCTTTTTCTTTTGGACGCAAAAAAGCGCCCTTTCCTGCCCCTTTGCAGGAGCCGGAAAAGACGCTTGCGCCGCAGCTTTTAGAATTTGTAGGATACGCCTACGTTGACACCGTGGGTCTTGGCATCAATATCGCCGGAGAAATCCTTGTACTTGCTGTCGTTGTAGGAAATATTGCCTTCCCAGTTATCGGTAAAGGCATAGCCCACGCCCACTTCGTATTGGGTGATGGTGTTGCCGATGCCAAACTTGGCCCAGCCCGTGGTCTTGTCCGTAATGGGCAGCCGGCCAATGGCGCCTACCTGATAACCGCTGGTGTTGTCATGGTAGCCATGGAGTTTGGCCCGGTTCCGTACATAGCCGCCGAAGCCGTACAGATAGGGGTTAAATTGATAAACCAGGTTTACCTGGTGGGATTGCACCGATGCATTTTCGTTGCCTTCGTGCGCTGCATACGTGTAGTCCAGACCCAAATTGTCCGCAATGCCTACCGTAGCACCTGCCCGGTACCGGGTATCACCGTCGAAGTCCACGGAATGGCCGTCTTTCTGGCCTTCCAAATGGGTGCCCACCGTAACATTGGCATCGATCTGGGCTGCTCCCGGGGCGATTTTGGCAAGCGGAGATGCGCTGGCCAGGGTCAGGGGCAGCAGGCTCATTACTGCAGCCGCAATGATAATTTTTTGCATGGGAAATCCCTCCTCGTATGAAATATCATCCCTGGATGATTGTTATTTACCTTACTATTATACACTTTTCCCCAAAAGAACGCAAAATCACGCCCGGTCGCCCACCAGCTTCACGCTGATAATGGCCAGCAGCAGGGCCACAAAGGTGGGCACTACCCAGCCCATACCCAGGCTAAACAGGGGCAGAATCTTGTAATAGCCGAGAATCTGCAGCACCAGGGGAGAATTGGCCAGGCCCTGGGGCAGTGCGCTCAGGGCGTCCCCAAAGGCAGCGATTCCGGCCAGCACCATGGGCCAGCGGTACAGCCGCTTGCTTTGGCCAAACAAAGCCCGGGCAAAAGAAGACAGAATCAGGGTAATGGCCAGGGGATACAGGAACATCAAAATAGGAATGGCCAGCACAATAATCTGGGTCAGCCCCACATTGCCTACCAGGAAGGCAATCACGGCAAAAGCCACGCACCAGCCCTTATAGCCCAGGCTCATGGGGAAGAATTCCGCAAAGGTATCGGAGCAGGCGGAAATCAGGCCGATGGCCGTCTTCAGGCAGGCCAGGGTCACGATGACAGCCTGGAGCAGGCCGCCCAAGGGGCCAAAGTAGTACTGGGCAATCTGGGCCAGGGCAATGCCCCCGTTGGCAGAAAGGGCCAGCTTGCCCATGCTGGAAGTACCCAGCCAGGTAATCATGGTGTAGATCAGGCTCATGAGGATTACTACAATCACGCCCACCTTGATAATGTCCCGGGAAACCGTTTTCCGGTCCGTGACCCCCAGGTTATGCATGGTATCCACCACGATAACGGAAAAGGCCAACATGGCCAGAACGTCCATGGTGTTGTACCCTTCCTTAAAACCGGTCAGGAAGGCATGGCCGCTGTAATCCCCCTGGGGTGCAATCATGGCCACGGACCCCATGGGGTGCAGCAGGGCGGCCAACACCAAAAGGCACAGGAAGGTCAAAAAGGCCGGGTTCAGCCATTTGCCGATGTACACAATCAGCTTGGAAGGCTTCAGGGCAAAGGCCAGGGCCACCGCCATAAACACAAAGGTAAATACGGCCAGGGCCACTGTGGGATTGGTACTCCCCAAAAAGGGCACCACCCCAATCTGGAAGGATACGGTGGCTGTACGGGGCAGGGCAAAAGCCGGCCCGATGGTCAAATACAGCAAAATGGTAAAAATCCGGGCGAAGATGGGATGCACATTGCCCGCCAGTTCTTCCACCCCGGAACTTCCGGTAAGCCCAATGGCCAAAAGGGCAAAGAAGGGCATAAATACCCCGGTAAAAATGAAGCCCCAGTTGGCGGACCAGAAATTGGATCCCGCCAGCTGCCCCATATGCACCGGGAAAATCAGATTGCCGGCCCCAAACAGCATGCCAAACAGCATGGAACCGATAAACAACGCATTGGCTCTCGTTAATTTTTTCTCCATGTGGCGCCTCCTATTTTGCCGTCAGTCCGCCGTCCACGCTGACTACAGCGCCGGTCATAAAGCTGTTCATAGGCGACAGGATGGCACAGATCATATGGGCCACTTCTTCCGGCTGGCCAATCCGTTCCATAGGATAGATGGAAGCCATGGCACTCATGGTGTAGCCGCCTTCTTCCATTTGCTTGCGCACCAGGGGCGTTTCCACATCCCCGGGGCACAGGCAGTTCACCCGCACCCAAGGCGCCAAATCCAGGGCCAGGGACTTGGTAAAGGCCACCACAGCCCCTTTGGAGGCTGCGTAGACGCTGCACCCATAGTTGCCCTCCAAAGCCGCGTCAGAGGCAATATTCAGCACCGAGGGGCCCTCCTCCTGCATAAGCGGCAGCAGGGCCTTGGTCAGGAACACCGTTCCTTTCACATTCAGGTTCATTACCTGGTCATAATCTTCTTCCGTCAGCCGGTCCAGCATCCGTTCCTGGTACATCCCGGCACAGTTCACCAGAAAATCCAGTTTCTGGTCTTCCAGGGCTGCCGCCACACTTTGGCAGCCGGCCACTGTGCTGAGATCTGCCTGGACAAACCGGGCCCTGCCGGCGCCGCTTAGGCTTTCCACCGCCTGGGCACCCTTTTGGGCATCCCGGCCAATGAGAATCACTTCCGCACCATCCTTCACCAACAGCTGGGCTGCCGCCAGGCCGATACCCGAGGTACCGCCGCTGATGACGCCCCGCTTTCCTTCCATTCCGTACGCAGCCATTGTCCAATTCCCCTTTCTGTGTGCGCAGGTCTGCTGCCCTTCCAGGCAGTTTCCCCGGCGCTGTTTCTGATTGTTATAGAATGACAGTATGCGCCGCCCAGGGCTCACCCACCCCAGACATAGAAAAAAAGGAGTATCGCATTTCTGCGACACCCCTTTCATTGCTTGGTTGTTTATTCTTCAGATGCTATATCTTACAGCTTAACAACGTTCGCAGCTTGTTCACCGCGGTTGCCTTCGACTACATCGAATTCAACAGCTTGGCCTTCTTCCAAGGTTTTGAAACCGTCGCCTTGGATTGCGGAGAAATGTACGAATACGTCGCCGCCATCTTCGCGTTCAATGAAACCATAACCCTTTTCAGCATTAAACCATTTTACTTTGCCAGTCATATTACTTGGCCTCCTAAAAAATATTGCGAAAAACGATCCACCTATCTGTGATACTTTGCGTTCAACATTCAGTAAGTCCGCTTTCTCTGAGAATCATTCTAGCATAACAGGACTGCTTTTACAAGCAAAAGTACAAGAAAAAGAGGCTGTATTCATGTAATTTTCTGAAGCTTTCCCGTAAAGCATCGAACCAGCTCCTCTTTCCTCGCTTTCTTTAAATGTTTTAGAACATACTCCCGTTTCAAGGCATCTTCCCGGCTGGAAACTTCCTCAAAATAGACCATTTCCACCGCCTTGAAGCCCCGGGTAAACTTAGCGCCTGTCCCCGCTTGATGCTGGGCCAGGCGCCGCTTTAGGTCAGTGGTCCACCCGGTGTACAGCGATCCATTGGCACAGCGGATCATATACACGTAGGCTGCCATTATTTTACGATTTCAACCTTTTCCATCACAACGTCTTCCAGGGGACGGTCACTGAAGTCCGTAGCCGTGGAGCCGATTTTGTGGACCACATCCATACCTTCGGTGATTTTGCCGAAAATGGCGTGATGGCCGTTCAGCCAGGGCGTAGGAACCAGGGTAATGAAGAACTGGCTGCTGGCGGTGTTGGGGCCGGCATTGGCCATGGACAGGATGCCCTCGCTGTCGTGGGCCAGGCCAGGACCGAATTCATCCCGAATCACGTCCTTGGAGCCGCCCCGGCCGGTACCAGTAGGGTCCCCGCCCTGGATCATGAAGTCATCGATAACCCGGTGGAAAATAATGCCGTCATAGAATTTTTCTTCCACCAATTTCAGAAAGTTGGCAGCCGTAATAGGCGCCTTATCCTCAAAAATTTCCGCAGTGAAATCCCCTAACGTTGTGTGAAAATGTACTTTTCTGTTCATATTGCATCTCCTTTTTATTTATAGACGGCAAGCCGTCAAGATACCACAGGCTGTTTCCGTACTTTTGACTGATACACGTAAATTCCGCCCACCATCAGCACCAGCCCGGTCAGGGCCAGAATCTGGCCAATGGTCATAAAGGCTCCCAGAAAACCCCCGGCCAAGGGGCCGATGGCGCCGCCCAGCTGGTCCGCTGCCGTGGCCAGGCCAAAGGCCTTGCCACGCTGGGAAACCGGAGTTTCCTGGGTCATGCTGGTGTACAGATTGGGAGCTGCTCCTGCCAGGAACAGGCCGTAGACAAAGTACAGAATGGCAAAAATCCAAATATTGTGGCCGAAATACTGGGCCACGTCCATAACGCCGGCGCTGAAAAGCACCAGGGACAGGACCCGGTTGCAGCCATAGGTATGCCCCTGGGTGCCCCAGAAAGGCGCGGCCACAATACCGGCAATCCCTGCCAGGGACAGGATTACCCCGGAAATGGTCACCACATCCGGAGCCCCCTGGAGCAGGTCGTTGACATAAATGGTCAGCAGCGGCTGCACCACCATAATGCAGGCCTTTACCAGGGCAAAAAGCAGCAGGATGCCAAACAAGGTTTTCTGGGTGAGCATGCCCCCCAGCTGCTGAAACATCCCCTGCTTGGCTTCGGCAGCCGAAGGCCCTTTGGGATGGTCCCGGGGTACCAGGAACACCAGCGCCAGAGCCGCCAGGCCCAAAGACCCCGCCGCCACCATAAAGGACATCCGCATACCAAACAGGCTGCTGAGAAAGCCCCCCAAAAGCGGCCCCATAATGCTGCCGCTGGAGTTGGCGGTCTGCATCAGTCCCATGCCCCACCCCATCCGGCTTTCCGGCAAGATGTAGGAAGCCATGGCCATACAGGCCGGCACAAACCCGCTGATGATGCCCATCAGCACCCGCACCCCCAAAAGCTGCCAGGGGTCCGTTACCAGGGCCGTAGCGGCATAACAGAAGGTCAGCCCCACCCCGGCCCGGATGGCATTGATTTTCTGCCCGGACACATCGCCCCGGGCACCCCAGTAGGGAGCCATCACCCCTGCCAGGACAAAGGTCACGGCGATAATCACCCCGGACCACATTTTGGCATTGGCCGCCGGCAGGTGCAGCTCCTGCACCAGAAATAACGGCAGGAAAGGCACTACCATGGTATAGCTGGCGCATACCAGAAAAACACAGATCCAAAGGACCCCGAAAGTCCGCTTCCAATTGGCGGACATGGCCTGATCCATGGTTACCCTCTCCTTAGGCTTGATTTTGTTTTAATAGTCCCGCACCACCAGATCCGACAGGTCTAAGGGAACCCGTCCCGGCTCCGGCTGCTGGACACTGGCCAGGGCAATGAGTTTTCCCTGGTCATCCACGTAAAAATTGTCCGGGTCCAGCCGGGCATCGCTGCCCAGCTCTGCCAGCCGCTCTTTTACCGCAGCTTCCCGGTTCTTTCCCAGAAAATACTCGTAGGTCAGCCGGCTCCCCGTATTCAGGTCAAAAACCATGCCGTACTGGAGATCCGTCCGCTCGGCCGTTAGGGAATTGGGGTCCGAACCCCCAATCAATGGGGAAACGTACACGTATTTTTTGAGCTGGGACCAGCTGGCCAGGTTGTTCACCTCGGACACCGGATAGGTCCGGTACCGGATGGGCTTGCCGGTAAATACCAGGCTCAGCAGCCCCCGCCGGTTATACGTCACCTTGCACTGGAGCTCGCCCCCCACCGGCCCGATAACGTGCCGGTATACCGAGTAGTAATTGCCCAGCTCCTGGTTGATCCGGTCCTGGACCCGGGGCGGTACTTCCCCGGTTACCTGGGGATAGGTGCTGCGGTAAACATTTTCCGCAATCTGCAGCGGCGGCCGCTTGTCTTCCTTTAGTGCCCCTTCCCGGGCCGGCGCCGCGTACCAGGCGGTGACCCCATCCCGGGTAGCCACCTTGGCCCATTCCAGGCCGTTGATTTCCCGTTTCCCAAAAATCATTCCCAGACTGCCCGCCGGGGCCGCCCGCATAATGGTATCCGGCTTTTCTTCCGGCAGGGTCCGGAGATAGCCCCCGGAAAAGGTGATCCGTTCCATCTTGTGTTCCCGGGTCACAAATTCCACCCGGGCGCCCCGTTCCCCTTCCCCAGGAGCCAAGGTCTTGGTTTCCTGGCTGGGGGCCGGGCTGGTCAGAAGTTTTTCCTGGGTGCTGGCCGCTTCCGTCCCCTTACTGGAGGCAGTGCTCTGGCTCCCGGTACTGCTGCCGCAGCCCGTCAGCAGGCTGGCAGCAAGAAGTGCCGCTAGTAATCCTGCCTGGAGCCGCCTTTCCCCGGTCATTGCCGGTGCTCCTGGAGCCACGAAGCCACAGAGAGCAGGGCCACCTGCCCTTCCCCGGCGGCCTTGTTGATCTGCCAGGGCAGGCCGGTGCAGTCCCCGGCGGCAAATACCCCGTCCACGCTGGTAGCCATCTGCCGGTTCACCGCAATAAAGCGGCCGTCCAGTTTCAGGCCCGGTAGCAGCTTTTCCAAAGGATCCGTTTCCCGGAGGATAAAAATACCGTCCACCGGTTCCGTGCCTTCCGTGGTTTTAAGGGCGGTAACCTTCTCCCCGCCTTCCACGGCGGTGGGTTTCCCCGTCCGAATGCGAATATTCTTTTCCGTAAAGGCCGGCACGGGATATGTGGCCCAAACGTCCACTTCTGCCGCCAAAGAAGCCAAAAACAGCACTTCTTCCCAGCCAGATTCCAGGGTGGTGATGACCCCAATATGTTTTCCTTTATAGAAATTCCCGTCGCAGGTAGCGCAGTAGCTGATGCCCCGTCCCAAATAATCCGCTTCTCCCGTAAGGCCCTTGCCGTGGGCCACCCCGGGAGCCAGGATGACCGTTTTGGCTTCGTAAATATCCCCCGGAGTCGCCAAGTAGAAATGGTCCTTCAGGCTCATGACGCTGAGCACCTTGTGGGGCACTACCACAGCGCCCCCTTCCTTGGCGTGAGCCAGGAAGGCGTCCATCAGCGCCTTGCCGGATTGGTCCGGCATACCCAGGTAGTTCTTGATACTGTGGGATTTGCGCAGTGCCGGGGCAAAATCCCCGGCGTCAAATAACACTGCGGACTGGTTCCGGGCGGCTGCCGTAACGGCAGCACTCAGGCCCGCAGGACCTCCGCCGATAATGGCTGTATCATAGATCATTTTGTACTCCTTGCCGGCCCTGGGTTCTGTTTTCCCCAGGGCCTACCGTTTCAGCAGAACCGGGCCACGTCCTTGAGCTTCAGCTTGGGCACGTAGTAATCCCGTTTCTCGTCCACATAGTAATCCAGGCTGCCGCCCTCCTGGGCCTCCACCAAGGTGCTTTGGTGGCTGGGATACCCCAGGGCCAGCACAATATTCACTTCCCAGCCTTCCGGCACAGAAAGGAGCTCCCCAATGGCTTTCCGGTCCACAGCTGCCATAATGCAGCTGCCTACGCCCTGTTCCCAGGCGCAGATGGCCATAGTGTCCAGGGCAATGCCCAAGTCCACATTGGTTAGCGGCCCCGCATTGTTTTCCCGGAGCACCACCACAAAAGCCGTGGGCTGTTCTCCCTGGACAGGGGTGCCGATGGCCTTGGGCAGTGCCGCCGCCCAGCGCACCAGCGGCTGCATCGCAGCCACCTTTTCCGGGCTTTTCACCACGATAAACCGCAAAGGCTGGCCGTTGCGGCCGCAGCTTCGGGTATGGGCCGTGTCCACCAGCGTATGCAGCAGCTCCTCCGGCACCGGTTTTTGGGTAAAGCGCCGGTAGGTCCGGCAGCCCTTATATAATTCAGACAAACTCATGCTGGTTCCTCCTTATTTATTCCACATCCACCAGGTAGCCCATCGCCCCATCTGCCGATAAGGTCAGCACGTGAGGCGCGTCTTCCAGAAACAGCACAGCCTGATTCTGGCGGATCTGCAGCGGCGAATTGAATACATCTACCGGCTCAAAGCCCACTACGGGCAGGGGCCGCACCACACCCAGGGCGTCCTCGCCAATCACGGACACTTCATTCAGGTGGGTCCGCCCCACCCCGTGCTTGCCGTAGCTCAGGATCAGCAAATCTTCCTTGCCGGGACGAAAGTTCAATTTATACAGGGCATAGTCCACACCCTTTTGGTAGGCCACCAGGCCGATATTCTGGTCGTTCTGCCAGGCCAGCGCCATGACCCGCTCACTGCCGGGCGTCCCCGTCAAAATAGCCGAAATCTGCCGGGGCACCCCTTTGGTAAATTCTACCGTCAGGGCCGGCTGCAGCTGGCCATTTTGGGAAAAGCCATATTTCGGGGCAAAATACTGGGCGGCTTGAACGGTCGGTATGGGCAGCGTCAAAGCCAGGGCCAAGGCAGCTGCCTCCCATTTTTTATGCATCGCCGCACCTCCTTGCTTACAGGTAACTTCTTCTTGCTTACAATTTACTTCTTATATACTATATTTTGTTCCATTATACCCTAGAACAGTAGGGAAACACAATGTACCCGGCCGCTATTTTTCCGGTACCAGGGCCCGGTACAAAGCCTTTACCCCGTCCCGGATCTTATCTTCCCCAATCCCCGCAAAGGACAGGAGAAACTCCGGGGGCTGCCCCTCCGGCGTTCCCTGGACAGGAATAATCCGCACCCCCTGCTTCAGGGCCTGCTGGGCCAATTCTGCCGCCGTGCCCGGCAGCCTTAGGGCAATGTGCAGGTGAAGCCCGGACCCGTAGCTCATGGGCAGGACCAGCTCCCCAAACACTTCCTGGAGGGCCTGGCGCAGCTGCCGACTCTTTTCCCGGTACCGGGTCCGCAGCTTTTTCACGTGCCGGGTGAGATGCCCGTCCTCAATATACTGGGCCAGGGCCAGCTGTTCCATGGTGGATGCCGTCTGGTTGTAGCGGGCTGCCACCGCCCGGTAGGCCGGCAGCAGTTTTTCCGGCAGCACCAGGTAGCTGATCCGCAGGGAAGGCAGCAGGGTCCGGGAAAAAGACCCTACGTAGATGATCTGCTCCCGGTTGCCAAAGCTGTGCAGGGCCGGGGTGGGCTGATGCAGGTAGCGGAATTCCCCATTGTAGTCATCCTCCAGCAGATACACCCGCTCCAGCTGGGTGGCCACAATCAGGTTATTCCGTTCCCGTTCTGTCAGGGCCCGCCCCTTGTAGGGGTTGGCGGGAGAGATCATCAGCAGCCCCGGCCAGTCCGCCTTGGGGTCCCCAGGGTCAAAGGTCTGGGTTTCCCAGCCCAGCAGGTGGAATACCTGCTCCGCCTGGGGAAAGCCCGGTGCCTCCAGTCCCACCCGTTTGGGCTCCACCGGCAAAATGGACAGCAGAATCACCAAAAGGGCCTGAAGGCCGGCCCCTACCAGGATCTGTTCCGGAGTGCACACTACGCCCCGGGCACTGTAGCTGTACCGGGCCAGGACCTCCCGCAGTACCGGTTCCCCCTGGGGGTCCCCGTAGCCGGCCAGCGCCCCAGGACTATGCAGCACCTTGTTCAGGCAGCGCCGCCACAGCACCGTATCGAAGGTGGACGTATCAATGTAATTATTGGAAAAATTATAGAGCACAGGAGGCGCTTTTTTCTCTTTTTCCGCCCTAGCCCACTGGGGCCGTACCTTTTTAGGGGCAGGAATCCTCCCGGTATCCACCACCTGGTAGCCCCGGCTGGGCAGGTTCTGGACGTAGCCCTCGTCAATGAGGATTTCGTAGGCCGCCTCCGCCGTAGTCCGGCTCAGCTTCAGGTCCCGGTTCAGCTTCCGGATGCTGGGCAGGAACTCCAGGGGCAGCAGCCGCCCTTCCCGGATTTCCTGCCGGAAATAGCTGGCCAGCTGCCGGTACAAGGGCCCCTGGCCCCGCTCCGGACGAAAATTAAACGTGGTTGCCAACGCTTGCTGCCTCCTTTACTTTGTCAAACTGTGTTTCCTTATTCTACCACAATTTACCCCTTTTAGAGCACAGTCCCCTTTACTGCACGTTCTGCGTTCTAACTTCTTAGCGCCCTGTGCCCTTCGCCCAGCTTCCTATACACCAAGCTCGTCCAAATCTGTTAATCTGCCTCCGCCGTTCGCTTTAAATATTGGGCAGGCACACCTTTGGTCAGCCACACCCCGTTTACAGACTGATAAAACCGGAAGCCGGCCTTCTCCATTTCTCCCGCGGCAACCCGGTAAACCACAGGCTTGCCGTGGCGGGCCCCCACCTTCACGGCGGTTGCGTAGTCCCCGGACAGATGCACATACAGCCTGGATTTGGGTATCAGGCCCTGGGCCTCAATGGACGCGGTATACTTTTCACCGGTGCCGTGCCACAGCACTTCCGGCGGCGTCTTTTCTGCCAGTTCTACGTCCACGGGAAGGGAGTGTCCCTGGTTGGCCCGAATCAGCGTATGGTCCTCGTTAAAGGAATAGCGCTGCTTGCTGTCCGTGCGCACGATTTCTTCTAGCATCGCCCGATCAAAGGGCTGCTGCCTGGCAATCCCCGCAACCACTTCCTCCACCTTGGCCCAGCCGTGCCGGTCCAGGGTAATGCCGATTACCTCCGGCTTATGCCGCAGGATTAACGCCAGAAATTTGCTTGTTTCGTTGAGTGACATGCTGCACCTCCTAGGGCAAAATCCAAAAGAGGCTGGGAAAAAATGAAACCTCATTTTTTCCCAGCCTCTTATTTTCCGGCACCCTACGCCTGCTTGGCCATAATTTCCTTGGCCTTCATCAGGCGCACCGTGCTGGCTCTTTCGTTCTCGCTGAGCTTCATGGTGATATACTTGATGCTCTCCTGCATTTCCGGAATCATCACGTATTCCAGGGCGTTAACCCGCCGGCGGGTCTTTTCGATTTCATCTGCCAGCATATTGCAGGTCTTTTCCACCTCTGCCAGTTCCAACAGTTCCGGCAAAAGGGTGGTCAGTTCTGTTACAGCCGTATCCAGTTCTTCCGCCGTAAAAGCAAAGGAATAGGGAATGGACGCAGCATCGTCCGCCGTGTTGCCGGTGTACTTCAGTGACGGCACCTCCACGCTCATCACGTTCTTCCGGCCCACTTCAAACTCGGCACTCCGTGCCGGGTACAGCAGGGCTTCGTTGACGCTCAGGGCCCCCATATGGGCCTTGGCCATCCCGAAATGCCGGGAAACGTTCTGGAGGGCTTTTTCCATTTTCTGCCGGAGTTCATGGTTGCGGCGGATGTAGATCATGAACTGCCGCACCATTTCGTCCCGCTTGTCCTTCAGCAATTTATGTCCCCGAACGGCAGTGGCCAGCCGGTTCTTCAGCCGGGTCAGCTCCATCCGGGTAGGGTTTACGTTTGTAGCCATGGGTTATTCCCCCTCGCTGCCATCCGCCGGTTTGTAGTACTTGTCCAGATATTCATCACGGATACGTTTCAGTTCGGATCTGGGCAGGATACCCAAAAGCTTCCAACCCAAGTCCAAAGTCTCCTCAATGGAGCGGTTGGTCTGGTAGCCCTGGGACACGTATTCCCGTTCAAAAGCATCGGCGAATTTGGCATACAGCTTATCCACCTTGCTCAGGGCCGAATCCCCCAGGATGGTGGCCAGTTCCTTGGCCTGCTTGCCCCGGGAGTATGCAGCAAACAGCTGGTTCATGGTATCGGCATGGTCTTCCCGGGTCTTGCCCTTGCCCACGCCCTTATCTTTCAGCCGGGACAGGGACGGCAGCACGTCAATCGGCGGCGTCAGCCCTTTCCGGTACAGTTCCCGGGACAGGATAATCTGCCCTTCGGTAATGTACCCGGTCAAGTCGGGAATGGGGTGGGTCTTATCGTCTTCCGGCATGGAAAGGATAGGAATCATGGTAATGGACCCCTTCTTGCCCTTGATCCGGCCGGCCCGTTCGTACATGGTAGCCAGGTCCGTGTACAGGTAGCCAGGATAGCCCCGGCGGCCGGGCACTTCCTTACGGGCAGCGGATACTTCCCGCAGGGCATCGGCGTAGTTGGTAATATCCGTAATGATAACCAGTACGTGCATATCCAGCTCAAAGGCCAGATATTCAGCAGCGGTAATGGCCATACGCGGCGTTGCAATCCGTTCTACAGCCGGGTCGTTGGCCAGGTTGATGTACATCACCGCACGGCTCAAGGCGCCGGTCCGGTTAAAGTCCTGCATGAAGAAGTTGGCTTCTTCAAAGGTAATCCCTACGGCGGCAAACACTACGGCGAATTTTTCGCCGGTGCCCAGTACCTTGGCCTGCCGGGCAATCTGGGCAGCCAATTGGGCATGGGGCAGACCGGAACCGGAGAATACCGGCAGTTTCTGGCCCCGGACCAGGGTGTTCAGCCCGTCAATGGCGCTGACCCCGGTTTGGATAAATTCCGAAGGATAGTCCCGGGCAGCCGGGTTCATGGGTTCCCCGTTGATATCCAGGAACTTTTCCGGAATAATGGGCTTGCCTCCGTCAATGGGGCGGCCCATGCCGTCGAATACCCGGCCCAGCATATCGGGAGATACCCCCAGCTGAATGCCGTGGCCCAGGAAACGGGCCTTGGCCGTAGCCGGACGCAGCCCCTGGGAGCTTTCAAACAGCTGTACCAGGGCCTTGTCCCCGTCGATGACCAGCACACGGCCGCTGCGGACTTCCCCGTTTTCCTGGTGGATTTCCACCAGTTCATCGTAGGTGGCACCCTGTACCTGGTCCACCAGCATCAGAGGGCCGACTACCTCGCGAATGGTCTTATAATCTTTACGCATTGTCGTCACCCTCTTCCGTCAGTTCTGCAAAGGCCTGTTCCAATTCCTTGTTCAGTTCGGCGAACTTTTCCTTCCGTTCGCTTTCCGGAATGTACTTGGCACGGCCAATCTTTTCCCGGATAGGCATTTCAATGATCTTATCCAGGTTCACATGCTTGGTCATGGCTTCCAAAGCCTGTTCGTACCAGGTAATGATCAGCTTCAGCATGTCGTATTGTTTTTCCAGGGAAGTGTACGTATCCACTTCGTGGAAGGAGTTCTGGTGCAAAAAGTCTTCCCGAATGGACCGGGCGCATTCCATGGTGATCCGGTCCTTGAAGCCCAGGGCATCGATACCTACCAGGCGGACGATTTCGTTCAGGCTGGATTCTTCCTGCAAGATTTCCATGGTGGTGCCCACCAGTTTGGACCAGTCCGGCGCCACGTGCTTGTCGTAGTAGGCCCGCAGCCGATCGGAATACAGGGAGTAGCTCTGCAGCCAGTCGATGGCCGGGAAATGCCGGGCATAGGCCAGGGCAGAGGACAGGCACCAGAATACCTTGACAATCCGCAGGGTAGCCTGGGAAACCGGTTCAGAAATATCGCCGCCAGGAGGGGATACGGCCCCAATGGCAGAAACGGCGCCTACCCGGTCATCCTTGCCCAGGCATTCCACCTCGCCGGCCCGTTCGTAGTACTCTGCCAGACGGGAAGACAGGTACGCCGGGTACCCTTCTTCACCGGGCATTTCTTCCAACCGGGAGGACATTTCACGCAGGGCTTCTGCCCAACGGGAAGTGGAGTCGGCCATAATGGCCACCTTGTAGCCCATATCCCGGTAATACTCGGCAATGGTAATGCCCGTATAAATGGAAGCTTCACGGGCGGCCACCGGCATATCCGAGGTATTGGCAATCAGCACCGTCCGCTTCATCAGCGGCAGCCCGGTGCGGGGGTCGTTCAGGGCCGGGAATTCGTTCAATACGTCGGTCATTTCGTTGCCCCGTTCGCCGCAGCCTACGTAGACGATAATATCTGCATCGGCCCACTTGGCCAGCTGGTGCTGGATAACCGTCTTGCCGCTGCCGAAAGGCCCGGGCACTGCTGCCACGCCGCCCTTGGCAATGGGGAACAGGGTATCGATAACCCGCTGCCCGGTTACCATGGGTTCATCCGGAGGCAGCTTTTCCTTATAAGGACGGGCCACCCGTACCGGCCATACCTGGAGCATGGGGTATTCCGTGACCTTGCCCTGTTTGTCTTTCAGTTTGTACACCGGGTCCAGGATGGTGGCTTCCCCCTGGTAAACCCATTCCACCGTGCCGCCCTTGCCAGGAGGCACCATGACTTTATGGAGTACGGCCGGGGTTTCCTGGACGGTACCAATCACGTCCCCGCCGGACACTTCGTCTCCGACTTTGGCCACGGGCACGAACTCCCATTTTTTCTGCCGGTCCAGCTTGGGCACATCAATACCCCGGCGGATTCTATCCCCGGCCAGTTTATAGATTTCCTCCAGCGGCCGCTGGATCCCATCGAAAATACTTTCGATCAGGCCAGGTGCCAGTTCTACGGACATGGGCACCCCGGTGGATTCCACCGGTTCCCCCGGTCCCAGGCCGGCCGTTTCTTCGTATACCTGAATGGAGGCTTTATCATCCCGTAATTCGATAACCTCACCGATCAAATGCTTATCGCTGACGCGGACCATATCATGGAGTTCCACGTCCTTCATGCCTTCAGCAACAATCAGCGGGCCGGATACTTTTACGATTTTTCCACTCACAATCTATCCCTACCCTTCCTTGAACAGAATATCGGCGCCCACTGCTTTTTCCACGTTTTCCCGAACACGCTGCATACCCAAGCCCAGGGACTTATTGCCGCTGGGAATGAGAATGATGGCAGGAAAGGTAGCGGCAGCGTATTCGTCAATCACTGCTTTGGCTTTCTGGGCAGCGGTTTCCGTAATGTAGATGACCACATACCCGGCATCCGCCAGCTTGTGGATCCTGCGCTCTATTTTTTCCTGTTCTTCTTCGTAGAACACGTCAAAACCAACGGCCTTGAAGATCATAACGGAGCTGGGATCACCGATCACTGCTATTTTCTTTTTTTCCATTTTCATCCTCCCAAGCTTCCGGGCCCTTACGCATAGACCTCCGGCAGCGTTACTTCAAAGCCGCCCTGCAGTCCGCCGAATATCAGCCGCAGAGCTTCCGCCTCGGTTTCCCGGGCCATCAGGTAGCCCACAATGGGGCCCAGGGTGTGGGTATCCCATTTGGCCCGCCGGATGATCAGGCTGAGGCCTTCCTTCATCCGTTTGGGGATTACACCCAGCTCGTTGGTCTGGGCATATTCGTTGATGGCCTGGATCAGTTCCCCCTTGTGGGAACCCTGTCCCAGGCTGGCGCCCAGCTGTTCCGCCGGTACGTCCAAACTCTCCTCAAACACCTTCAGGGGGATTTCCCCGCAAGTAATCAGCACCTGGCGCAGTTTGGCCACGTCCCAGTGCAGGTTCTGAGCCCGGATCAGACTCAGGGTATTGGTAAAGTCCGCCCACAGGGAAAAGTACTCCCGGATAAAGCCGTGTTCCTTTTTCCGGTCCAGTACTTCCTGGGCCTGGGCAAACATGGCCTGGTCCAATTGGGCGCTGAGCAGGAAGGGATCCGGTTCCCGGTTCAGTTCTCCCTCAATAGCTTCCAGCGTATGCTGGTAGATGGGGGGCAGATCTTCGTAATACTTGGTCTGGACCATATCCTTCAGGTCCTGGAGGGAAAAGTTTCCGCCCTCCCGCAGAATGTCGTCGGCAGAAGTCCCCAAAAGCCGGGCCTTCAAAAGGGCCTTCAGGTTGTGGGTATCCACCGGCAGCAAAAACAAGCCTGTCAGTTCCGGATCCGGAGTAATTTCCTGAATCCGTTTCCGGGTCAGCTGGAGCTGTTCCCGGATAATCAAATCAATTTCACCCAGGGCGATTTCCTGTTCTGTGGTCTGGTTTTCACCATACCCGGTTTCCATCAGCAGCTTGATGGCTTCCTGGGAACTGCCTGCTTCGGCAATCCGGCGCAGCTGCGCTGCTGTAAGGAGATGGGTGGACAGAACACTGATGCGGCCCAGGGCATATTCATAACTGGGCTGGGGCATCTTACTTCACCTCCGCGCCAAACAGAAGCTCTGCTACGCGATATTCCTCCTGATCACGCACATCCTGCAGCAAGGTGGCAAAAGAGCCATCGTAATCACAGCTCTTGCCCCGGATCAGCACGCCGCCGTCAAAAGCAGCCGCGTCCTGGGCCAGCTTCAGGTCGCCCTCTTTCCCCTGCTGCCGCAGTTCCTTGTTCAGCTTCTTCAAAAACCCGCCTTCATAAATGGCACGGTCCTTGGCGGGAACCACCAGTTCCTCGTGCCCTTCCAGGTCGCAGGACAGCACAATCCGGGTAATCAGGGCTTCCCAATCTGCCTGAGGCAGCGCTGCCAGCCGGGCAGCGGCCTCCGTAAAGGCTTCCTGGATCACAGCCCGCTTGCTGGCCAAGGTGTCCTTCCGGGACTGCAGCTCACCAATGAGCTGCTGCCGGACGGCGGCTTCCTTGGCTTCAGTTTGGGCCTTGGCGGTTACGTCCGCTGCTTCTTCCTTGGCCTTGGCCAGAATCCGGTCTGCCTCCTTGGTAGCCTTTTCCTGGGCTGCGGCCGCGATGGCTGCCGCGTCCTGCTTCGCTTCTTCTTCTATCTTCTGAATAATCTTATCGCCTGCCACGACGCGTCCACCTCACTTATAGTTTAATGCCGTTCACCATGATGAAGGAAATCAACAGGGACAGTACGGCGTAGGTTTCTACCATAGCCGTCAGGATGATGCCTTTACCAGTTTCTTCCGGGCGTTTTGCCGTCAGATAAATACCGGAAGCAGCCACCTTGCCCTGGTAGATAGCGGAAAGCAGACCGCCAATGCCCATGGGCAGGGAAGCAAAGAAGAAGGCCAGTCCCTGATACGTGGTCAATTCCTTGATATCGCCGCTGATAACCCCCAGATTCAAGATGATGATGAAGGCAATCAACAGGCCGTAAATGCCCTGGGTACCAGGCAGAGCCTGCAATACCAGAACGTTACCAAACTTATCCGGGTCTTCACTGACCACGCCGGAAGCTGCCTGACCAGCAATCCCTACACCAATGGCGCTTCCTACGCCTGCCAGAGCTGCTGCCGTGGCAGCGCCGCCAAATGCCAGAGCCGTTCCTAAAGTAATCATAATTACATCCTCCTTAAGGTTTTATTTCGTGATATCTGTATATTTGGTCCGCAGGGCCAAGGGCAGGAACGCCCGGCCGCCGGCCTCATAAAACTTGCCGAAAAACTCGATATACTGCAGCCGGCTGCTGTGCACGAAGGCACCCAGCACGTTGATGATGATGTTGAAATAGTGACCGGCAAAAAGCACCAGGATAGCAGCCACAATGCCAATTGGGCCAGCACCCCACAGCATCTGGGCCACGGTATTGATAACCATGGCGATAACGCCGGTAGCAAGCCCCAGGGCGAAAATCCGGGAGTAGCTCAAAAGGTCACTCAGATACCCGCTGATATTGTACAGGCTCAGAAGCCCGCCCAGCAGGCGGCTGACAATGCCCTTCTTTTCCCGTCCGCCGAACAAGATGATGATGGCGGCACCCAAAATGGCCAGGTACTTGCCCAAGGGGCCCGGTACCAGTGCCATGGCAAAGAATCCGGCAAACATGATCAGCCAGCTCACTTCATCACAAATGGCCCCCAGCATATCCCCATCCCGGATCAGCAGATACGTTTTGATCAGCATCCCGGTAACCAGATGGAGGACCCCCAGGCCAAAGCACAGGGCCAGCATCTTGATGGGCTCTTTCATGGGCACAAACAGCAAGGGTTTCCATTCCAAACCAAACCAGCCGCCAAACATGGCGCCCCAGATAATGGTAGAAATGCTGCCGAAGAAAATGACCATAGCCAGTTTCCCGGCAAACCCTTCCGGTTTGAATTTCTTCATGGCGATGTACAGCATAATGGTCAGTACCAGCCCGTACCCGGCATCGGAAAGCATCATCCCAAAGAAGATGAAATGGAACGGGGCCATAATGGCATCCGGGTCAAAGGAGCCAGCCATGGGTAGGGAGTACAGCTCCACCACCGACTCGTAGGGCCGGACCAAGGAATTGTTTTCCAGCACCGTAGGTGGGATTTCCCCGTCCGGTTCTGCAAAGGAAATTTCAAAAGCATCGGTGACGCTGCGGATAACTTCTTCCACGTGCTTTGTCCGGTCTTTCCGGACCCAGCCCTGGACCCTAAAAGCCTTGGCGGTTTCTACCCCGCCGTTGGCCAGCCGGGCGTTGGCCGCGGACAGCTGGTCATAGTACAGCTCCAGCTGCTGCTTTTGGCCGCCGAGCTCCTGGGTTTCCTTTCTGAGCTCTGCCACCTTCTCTTCCCGCTGGCGGATTTCCTCCAACAGTTCAGCTTTTACCTGCTGGGCCGTACCGCTGCGTTTGGGCAGCACCGCTTCGCTGAAGTCATTTTCCTTTAACAGGTGCTTGACCTCCTCGTCGGCGCTGAGATAGGCGATGATTACCACCGCCTGCCCGTCTTCACTGAGGCCATAGACGCTCAGCTCCACCGGCAGGTCCTTGAGCCCTTCCCGAACGGTTTCCAGCTGGGTATCGGGCAAAAAGCCCGCATAGCACCGGGTGGTCTCCGTAAAAGCCAGCTGCTCCAAAGGAACGTCCAGCTGCAGCCAGGGTTCCAGACTGTCCGCCTGGGTCCTTAAAGCCGCCGCTTCACTTTCCAGGGAAGCAATCTTGCCGGCAATGGTGTCCAGCTGCTCGGTGAGCTGCCGCCCCTGATCGTTCTTCTTCAGGAAGTCCCCATAGGATACCCGCTCCTTTTGGGGGAACAGGGCACTTTTGGCCCCGTTCTGCACCATAAAGCGCAGAGCCTGCCCGGCCTTATCCAGCTGGGCACTGACTTCTTCGGAACCCTCCAGGGCTTTGCTGTCCTCTTCCGGTTCCAGCATGACACTGCCATCTTTTTGCAGGGCCAGGTACAGGGCATCGCGATCCGCCTTCAACGCGTACAGCGTCAGCTTTTGCATGGGAACTAACATGCGATCACGACCTTTTCCATAATATAGTCCACTGCCTGGGGCAGATTCTTCCGGGCCTTGGCAGCCACAGCGTCAGCTTCGCCCTTTTTCTGGGTAATGGCAGCCTCGGCTTCCGTCTTGGCCGCAGCTTCTGCAGCCGCTACCGTTTCAGCCGCCCGTTTCCGGGCTTCCTGCAATACTTCTGCAGCCTGGGCGTGGGCCTTTTCCTGGGCCTGGCGCAGGGTGCTGCGAGCATCTGCAGCCGCCTGTTTTTTCAGTTCGTCTGCCTGCTGCTCGGCATTTTTTATTTCTTCTAACATGGACATGGTTTCACCACCTTTGTACCGTAGAGAGATTCATTACAGTTATGGTATATACATTCTACAGAGCTAGAAAAATCCCTTCTGGTACTTAGAATATATATAATTATACTATATATTTAATGATAATAGGGGATTTTGTAACATATTTTTAAGAAAAGTTATCAATTAATTAGATATGTTTTTCGTAAAACGCCTTTTTTTCTCACATTTTGGCCCACCCTACATGGATTTTCCAGTCTCAAAACACTTTCTGCGGCTGTTAAAAAGAACCCTGCCAGACTTCCCCGGCAGGGCCCTTTTTAGACTTCCCGGCTGCCAAATTCCCGCTTCAGCAGGTCAATGAAATACCGTTCCGCTTTATTCAGATAGCTGTTCTTCTTATAAATGGCATTGATGTTCCACTGAAAAGGATGGGGAGAATAATCGTAGCAATACCGGGCATAATCCGGCCCCAGGATTTTCTTGGCCCGGCCGGGCACAATGGTAAAGCCCAGGCCGCAGGCTGCCAGCTGGACCGCCGTCATGCTGCTTTCCACTTCCATCAGTTCCTTGGGGGAAATATCATACTGGCGGAAAATCCGCTCCACCTGGGCATGGATGGAATGACGCTTCTTGATGCCGATAAAGGGCATATGCTCCAGTTTCTTCAGATCCACCAGCCGGCTGGCCTTGTCCAGGAACATATCGTCCGTAAAGGCATCTTCCGCCGCAATCAGCTGCACCTTTTCCCGGTAGATCAGTTCCGTCACCATGGGCACCGGCAGATACTCCTGGTCCCGGGGGCAGACCAGGAAGGTCACCTTATTATTCTTCAGCAGCTCAATCAGCTCGTCCGTACCCGCTTCCTGAATGAAAAACTCCGAATCCGGAAAGCGCTGCCGGAAGGTATTGATAATGGGCGGCAGCATATACCCTGCCCGCTCCGCCGGAATCCCCAGACTGATCCGGGCCCCCTGGCCGTCCTTCAGGTCCGCCAGGCGGTTTTTCATCTCAATCCGTTCCTGAAGAATATCCCGGGCCGTCTTCACGTAGATAATCCCCGCATCCGTCAGCGCCAAAGGCTGCTGGGACCGGTCAAAAAGCTTGACGCCGATTTCCTTTTCGATCCGGGCCAGGGCATAGCTGAGGGAAGGCTGGGAAATATACAGTTGTTTGGCCGCCTGGGTAATGTTCCGGCAGTCAGCTACAGTTACTACATATTGCAGTTCACGAAAATCCATAATGTACCCCTCACCTTGCAAGAATCAAACTATTATTACTTATATTCTACCATTTTTCAAGCCCTCTGACTGCCAAATTCCTGCGCCTTTGCCAATTTTTCTTCAGGACAGCAAAAACCCCTGGAACGGGGTCCAGGGGCTCTTGCTGGTTTTGTTGGTTTTCAGCAAAAAGGAGGATATCGCATTGCTGCGAATTACTTATTTTTAGCCTTGTTCCGGTTGAAGTTGATCAGGCAGCCAGCTTTGATGATAGCCCGTTCTTCAGCGGTCAGGTCTTTGATGTACAGGTTGATGGGGGTGGTTTCGCCGTTCTTCACCACGTAAGCGGTGATGTCCTGCAGGTCCCCATCCAGAGCTTTCCGGGCGCCGGGTACGTAGATGTAGTCGCCTACTTCAAAGGCCACCGGTTCGCCTTTCAGATGGAAAGGCAGCATGCCCCAGTTGATTACGTTGGAACGATACCGTTTGGTAGCGTAGTCTTGGGTGATGTTGGCCAGGCCGCCGATAACTCTCTGGCAGCTGGCAGCCTGTTCACGGGCAGAACCGTCGCCAGGTTTATTGGCATAAACCATGGAGCCGATTTCCGTGTTGGCAGGAGTTGCTTCCCCAGGCAGGCTCTTCAAGGTTTCGAACACAGCCTTTACTTCTTCCGGCAGGTCCTTGCCAGCTTCCCGGGCCACTTCTACTTCCTTCACAGCCTTGGTGCGGCCTACGTATTCCGGATCCCGGCGGGACAGGGTGAATTCAGCCAGGCCCAGGGGGTTGGAACGGTAGGAGGAGGTTTCACCAGAAGGAATCAGTTCGTCGGTGGTGGTAACCGGATCCAAAATCTTGGAGCAGACCTTCAGCAGTACGTTGTCACCCAGAGGCGGCATTTCCGGCCAGTCTTTGATGTTGGGGCCGTAGAACAGTTCCTGGTCCTTGTTGGCCTTGCCAAAGCCGTAGAATACACGGGCTTTGTAGGAGCTGTCGTCGAAGTGGTATTCAGGCACATTGCCGAAAGCATCGCCGTATTCTTCAGCAGAGGTCAGGATGCCGTTGTTGGCAGCGGTAGCAGCGATGGAACGAGCATCCATCAGGGCTACTGCAGCCATCTGGCCTTGGCCCGGTTTGCTGCCTTCCCGGTTGGGGAAGTTACGGGTATTGTGACGAATGGACAGGCCGTTGTTGTTGGGGGTGTCCCCTGCGCCGAAGCAAGGTCCGCAGAAAGCGGTCTTAACCACAGCACCGGCAGCCATCAGGTCCGTCAGTTCGCCCTTCTTCATCAGGTCCATATAAACGGGCATGGAAGAAGGATAAATGTTCAGGGTAAATTCGCCGGTGCCAATGGATCTGCCGCGCAGCATGTTGGCAGCTTCCACTACGTTCACGTAGTTACCGCCGGCACAGCCGCCGATAACCCCTTGCTGTACCTGGAGCTTGCCATTCACGATTTTGTCGGTCAGGGTGAATTCTGCTCTGCCCTGGCTAACCTTTTCCGCAGCCTTTTCGGTTTCCCGCAGGATGTCGCCCAGGTTGGCGTTCAGTTCGTCGATTTCGTAAGCGTTGGAAGGATGGAACGGCAGGGCAATCATGGGTTTAATGGTGGACAGGTCCACAACCACAACGCCATCGTAGTACGCTACGTCAGCCGGATTCAGTTCCTTATAGTCAGCTTCCCGATGGTGTTCCTTCAGGAAAGCATGGGTGTCTTCGTCAGTTCTCCAGATGGAGGACAGGCAGGTGGTTTCCGTGGTCATTACGTCCACAGCGTTCCGGTAGTCGGTGGTCATGGAGGAAACGCCAGGTCCCACAAATTCCATTACCTTGTTCTTTACGTAGCCGTTCTTGTAAACAGCGCCGCAGATAGCCAGGGCGATATCATGGGGTCCTACCCAGGGTTTGGGAGCACCGGTCAGGTATACAGCCACTACGCCAGGATACGGGTTGTCCCAGGTGTCCAGCAGAATCTGTTTGTCCAGTTCGCCGCCGCCTTCACCTACAGCCATAGTACCCAGAGCGCCATAACGGGTATGGCTGTCGGAGCCCAGAATCATCTTGCCGCAGCCGGCATACATTTCACGCATATATTGGTGGATAACAGCCATATGAGGGGGAACGTAGATGCCGCCGTATTTCTGGGCAGCAGTCAGGCCGAACAGATGGTCATCTTCGTTGATGGTGCCGCCTACAGCGCACAGGGAGTTGTGGCAGCAGGTCAGTACATAGGGCATGGGGAATTTTTCCATACCGGACGCACGGGCCGTTTGAATAATGCCAACGTAGGTAATATCATGGGAGGTCAGGGCGTCAAAACGGATTTTCAGGTTATCCATAGAGTCGCCGGTGTTGTGGCTTTTCAAGATGCTGTAAGCGATGGTACCTTTTTTGGCTTCATTCTTATCCAGCTTCTTGCCCAGCTGCTGCTCCGCTTTGGCAACATCTTCTTCGGCAATCAGTTCGGTACCGTGAAGCAGGTACGCACCATTTTTGTACAATTGAATCATGAGTTTCCTCTCCTTTTTTCAGGCCCTGTCCGGATGATCGCAGTCCACCCGGCCGGGGCATAGTGGCTTGTAGTCAGGCTGTTTGTATCTGGCTTATTTTGCCAGGGTATCCAGCAGATAGTCCGTGAATTCTGCAGCCGTAGCTCCGTCCTTGTCGGTGGTGATAACCACTTTCTTTTCGGTGCGGGTGCAGATATCCAGGGCATCCACCAGTTGTTGTTTCTTTTCAGGGTAGCCAATGTGGGCAATCATTTCGCCCATGGCCCGAATGAGGCTGCACGGATCGGCATACTGGGCACGGTTGTGCTGTACCAGGAAGTTGCCCACCCCATGGATGGCTTCAAACAGGGCGTATTGGTCGCCGATATTGGAGGAGCTAGCCGTTCCCAGGCCGCCCTGGTATTCGGCAGCCACGTCGGTAACAATGTCCCCGTACAGGTTGGGCAGCACAAAGACCTGCATGCCTTTGGTGAATTCCTGGTCCGTCAGTTTGGCGGCCATGGAGTCAACCAGTTCTTCCCGTACCGTAATGCCCGGGTATTCCTTTTCCAGGGCATGGGCCATTTTAATGAAGTTCCCATCCACCAGTTTCACAATATTGGCCTTGGTTACCACCGTTACATTGGTCTTGCCATTGGCTTTGGCGAATTCAAAGGCAGCCCGGCAGATCCGTTCTGCACCGGGGCGGCTCAGGACCTTGAAGTCCACTGCCAGGTCATCGTTTACCTGAATGCCCTTGTTGCCCCAGATGTATTCGCCTTCGATGTTTTCTCTAAAGAAGGTCCAGTCAATGCCCTTTTCCGGAATCCGCACCGGCCGTACTGCTGCATACAATTGCAGGGCCCGGCGCATCAGGCTGTTGGCACTGACCAGGTTGGGCCAGGGATCGCCGGCCCGGGGAGTCACAAACGGACCCTTCACCAGTACGTCGCAGGCTTTGCAGGCTTCCAGTACTTCGTCCGGCAGGCTCTGGTTCTTGGCAGCCCGTTCTTCAATGGTCATGCCTTCGATGGTGGTAAATTCCACCTTCCCAGCGGCGATTTCGTCCTTGAGCAGGAACTTTGCCACCCGCAGGGCCTGTTCCATAATGTAGGGGCCAATGCCGTCCCCAGGCAGAATGCCTACGGTAACGTGGTCCAGCTTGGTGAAATCCTTCCGGCCCGGTGCATTTTTGATGGCCTCAATACGTTTGAAATCTTCCCGGATGAGTGCTGCAAACTTCTCTGCCGCTTCACGAATAACTTGTTCTTGATCCATGTTCTTATCCCCTTTGCTAGGCTTATCTGAAAACTTACTTCTAGTCCAATCTCGATACCCTTATTGTAGGAGATTATTCAGTTAATTCCCAATACTTGTACTCCCATAGGGGGTATCAGATTTTCTCTATAGCATTGTTTACAGCTAATAGCAAAGTTCCCATAACTTATTTCCGGATGTAAACAAAGCCATCCATGGTCCGGCGGGCCGTACGCTGTACTGCCACCCCGTGTACCAGGATTTCCCCGTTTTGTTCTTCCAGGTCCGGATACACCGTCATCACGCCGCTGGGGTGACCCAACCGCACGGACTTGGTCCCTTCCGGCAGTGCCCCCAGGGTCTTTTCAATAATGGAACCCGGGAGGAACGCCGCTACCGCAATGGAGCTGGCGGCCGTCAGCGGGCAGGCCTTGTGGCATTTGAATACGGAGATCACCCGTACGCACAGATCCATAGCGGACGCTTCCACCGGCTGGCCGGCAATGTCCGTATAGCCTACAGGAGCCGTAAATACGCCCACCTTGGGAACTGCCGGAGAATTGGCCGTAGCATCTGCCAAATCCTTGGCAAAGCCCATTTTCACTGCTGCTGCGCCCCGGATTTTTTCCAGGAGGGCAGAGGCTTCCTTGTTGGCGTCCACCACCGCAGGCATTTCCGTGCCCGTAAGGCCTACGTCTTCTGCCTTCACCAGCACCAGAGGGTTGGAGACGTCCAAAATGGTGGCTTCAAACTTCCGGCCCTCAATATCCAGCACGTCCAGGGTGCTTCCCGTAGGCAGCAGTTTCCCTGTTTTGGCACCGGCCGGGTTCAGGAAGTTTACCTTCAGTTCTGCCGCCGTGCCGTCAATACCGGCAATGTGGCAGTCCCCGTCCTGGGCAAAGGTATGGGTTTCCGGGTCAATGGGCACCGTTACGTTGATGTACTTGTCCGTGTTCTTGTTCAGCATCCGTACCGTAGTAATGGGTTCCACCACGGGCACCAAACCTTCCTCCACGGCAAAGGGAGCCACCGCAGCTGTCATGTTGCCGCAGTTGGACTTGTAGTCCACCTGTTTCTTGCCCACAATCACCTGGCCTACCAGGTATTCCACATCCACATCTTTTTCTGCGCTCTTCCACACAATCACAATCTTATTATTGGAAGAAACCGTACCGCCCATGCCGTCCATCTGCTTGGGATCCGGATTGCCCATAACCTGAAGGAAAATCTCATCCCATTCCTTCCGGTCCGCTGGCAGATCCTCCCGCAGGAACATACAGCCCTTGCTGGTACCGCCGCGCATATACACCGTTTTAAATTTTCTCATTTTGCATCCTCTTTTCGTCAAGTTATCCGGCTTGTGCCGGTTCAGAAAATCGATGCGAGGCTAACTGCCTACGCTTTCGATTATAGGCCGGTTTTCAGAATTTTACCAATGATTCTCTAGTTATGCCTTCCATAACCTACATTTCTCACAGGAACTGGAAGATGAAACTGCCTACCAGGAGCACAATGGCCCCGCCAATCCGGGAAGAGATCTGGGCATAGCTCATAAGTTCCATTCTCTTGGCTGCGCCCAGTACGGCCAGATCCCCGGCACCGCCCATATTGGCCATGCAGAGGCCGGCCGTAATGGAAGATTCAATGGGGTAAAATCCTACCAGGTAGCCAAACAAGCCGGAGCCCAGGACGCACCCCAGAACAATCAGCACACACATCAGCAGGTTTTCCGGACTCAGCACGCTCATCATCTGGTTAAAGTCAATGAGGGTAATGCCGCAGCCGGCCATCTGCACCCAAACCAGCTTGCTGGCGCAGAACTGCTGCACCTTTTGGCAGGCTGCCTTGGTTCGGACAGGAATCAAGTCCAGGATATTGGCCAGAGCCGCGAAAATAATCAGGTAGGCAAAGTTGGGAATGGCCACCCCAAACACAGAGGGCAGGATTTTCTTGGCCACCAGGGTTGCCAGGACAAAGAAGCCGCCGGCCAGGAAAATAGCCGCTGCAATATCGTCCATGGTCAGTTCGCTTTCTTCTTCCTCTTCCACCAGTTCTTCAGCCTTCCGCTGGGCTTCCGGCTGGCGTACCAGTTGGCCGCGGCCCGTAAGACCCGGCAGCACCCGGCCCACGTTATCCAGCAGAATGGCGAAGGCTACAGCCACAATATTGGCCACCGCCAAAATGGCCAGGGCAAAGCTCAGATACGCGGAAGAATCCTTTCCCGTCACATCCTGGTACACCTGGGCCATGGGAATGGCGCCAGCACCGGCACCGCCGCCCATAATGGGCAGTACATACGCCGTAATGATTTCAGCAGGAGAAATGCCAAACAGCATACCCCCCAGCACACCCAGGAGCGCAGCTCCTGCCAGGGAGGCCAAAAGGGCCGGCAGGTACAGGACACTGGATTTGATCAGCAGTTTCCGGTCAAGGCCCAGCAGACTGCCCACCACCAGGAAGCAGATAAATACGTTCAGGAAGTTGTACGTGCTCATCCAACCCTTGGAGACTTTGATGATATTCACAGGCATACAGTTGGTATACACCAGTACGCCGCAGCCCAGGAAGGCCAAGATGGCCCCGCCGCCACAGTACTTGTTCCAGAACGGAATCTTTTCCCCGATTTCCCCGAAAATAATACCCAGCGTAAACATCACCGCAATGCCGCCAATCATCTGATCCGGAATCAGATTCAAGCAAGCTGCGGCAATAACTGCAATGGCGAAGAAGACAAAAACCCGCCAATCCATTCCATAAATCGTGCGCGTAGATTGTTTCATGGTACTCCCCCCGGCTTATTTGCCGAACCCGAACAGCTGTGCCGGGTTTTCTACTAGTGTCTTGTGAAAGGCCGTCTCGTCCTGAAGAATGTCGAACAGCGCATCCAGCATGGCGCTGTCATTGGGAACCGGTTTTCCTTTGCTGTAGCAGTTGGGATGGGGCCAGTCCGTCCCCCACAAAAAGCGGCTGTTGTTGGCCTTGGCGTAATCCCGGCTGACTTGCAGGGTATCCGCATAGCCCGGCTGCACACTGTCAAAGTACCAACCGGACAATTTCACCCAGGCCCGTTCTTCCTCCAGCCAGCGGGTAATCAGCCGGAAGGCAGGATGTTTGCTGCCCTGGTCCGCCGGCAAATGGCCCCGGTGGTCCAGCACCAAAGGCACCGGCAAGGCTTCGAAGAATTTCTGTTTTTCTACCAGTAGGTCCGGATCCATCCAAAGGCAGACGCACCACTGATAGGGTGCCACCTTTTCCACCAATTGGCGGATGGCTTCCCAGTCCCCTTTGTAGCCGCAGTTCATATTGAACCGGATGCCCCGGGCCCCTGCTGCATGAAGGCTTTGGATTTCAGCGTCCGTTACGCTATTATCCAGCACCACAATGGCACGGGTATTTTCCTTGCCCAGCTGCTCTACCGCAGCCAAGGTGCACCGATTATCCAATCCGTAGGCGGAGGGTTGTACCACAACGCTCCGGCTGATACCCAGCTTGTTTTTCAGCAGCTGGTAGCAGTCCGCAGTGGAAGGCGGCTGATTCCGCTCATCGGTGGGCACATAGGGAAAGCGGACCGGGTCATAGATATGATGGTGGGAATCGCAGGCTCCCGCAGGAATGGCGGTCTTGGGAAAATCCCGCCCGCTGCAGTAGGGAACCTGTTCACGGCGTTCTTGACAATCGTTCATGACATTTTCCTCTCTTTACTTTCATCACGCGCGCACATGACTTTTGATGCCTCCATTCTATGTAAAATTTCAGATTTTTTCTAATACTTGTCCTCCCATACGAGTTATATGAGATATTCTATGATTAAGACATTAGCTATCGATTTTTCATGATAATAGCAGTAACATTCTATTTTTCTCTTCCCATCCATAGAATGCCTCGAATATTTCTTATAGCCTTTTAGCAAAAAGCCAGTTGCTTCGTATCCGTCACCCTTTAGGCAATTTTGCACCAGGAGGTCTATCAGAATTTCTATGATATGAGTTATAGCTTTCCTCCCATAGGCCTATCATAGAGAAGGTATTGGTATTTTCTAACAATTTCTTCTACAATGAAAGCCGGGAAAATCCCGTCCTATTCCCCCGCTAATCTACAATAGGACGGATCGCAGGCGGAAAGGCACCTAGGACTGCAGGGCCTTTCCGCTTTTCCCTTATAAGCTCCACCCTTTATGCGGCCGCATCCAAACAGCCCCACAATTTTCCAAAGGCTGTTTGGTCAATAAGGCCCATGCGATAGCGGCCCGCGAAGTAAGCCCAAAAGGCGCAACTAAGCGGTTTGCCGCGAACCGCTGGGGAGAGATGTCAGCCCCAGGCTGAATGAGGGAGTCGTATCCGCCGTTCAAGGTGTCAGCCGCAGAAAGGTGGAATATACGACCCCTGTGATAGCGGCCTGTGAATCAAGTCCGAAGGACAATGACGAACAGCAAGCCGCGAACCACTGAGTGGATACCCGGCACCACATCACTTCAGGTTTGCGGACCGCACCAACTCCACAAATCTCGCTCTTTTATACGGCCGCATCCAAACAGCCCCACAATTTTCCAAAGGCTGTTTGGTCAATAAGGCCCATGTGATAGCGGCCTGTGAATCAAGTCCGAAGGACGATGACGAACAGCGAGCCGCGAACCACTGAGGGAATACCCGGCACCACATCACTTCAGATTCACTGACCGCACCACCAAAGTTGACACCCAGGGGCGGGGCAAAGGAAATTTCCTTTGCCCCGCCCCCAGTTTTCTTTTCCGCCAAATTCAGCTATACTGTAACTGTACGTTGTCTTGTCACACCATTCTGAAGGAGGTTTTTCACATGAAGGATTTTATTTACGATATTCCCACCAAGATTTATTTCGGCAAGGACCAGTTCTGCCATTTGGGCGAGGTTCTGGCCCAATATGGCAAAAAGGTGCTGCTGGTCTACGGCGGCGGTTCCATCAAAAAGATTGGCCTGTACGATACCATCCAGCAGGAAATCCAAAAAGCCGGCCTTACCTGCTTTGAAGTTTCCGGCGTGCTCCCCAACCCCCGCATCGACAAGGTACGGGAAGGCGTGCAGGTCTGCAAGGAGCAAGGCATCGATATGGTACTGGCGGCCGGCGGCGGCTCCGCCCTGGATACGGGCAAGATGATTGCCATCGGGGCCTGCGTGGACTGCGACCCCTGGGACTTCTTCATCAAACGGGTACCGGCGGAAAAAGCCCTGCCCATTATCACCATCCCCACCCTGGCCGCTACGGGCTCCGAAATGGACAATGTGGCCGTGCTCAGCAACCCCGACACCGATGACAAACGGGGCGCCAAAACCATGCTGATCCAGCCCAAGGTTTCCTTCCTGGACCCGGAAACCACCTATACGGTAAATGCCTACCATACCGCCTGCGGCGCCGCAGACATTTTGTCCCATACCATCGAAACGTATTTTAACCCCACCGAAGGCATGTACCTTTTGGACACCTTCATGGAAGGGCTGATGAAAACCGTGATCCGCTATGCCCCCATCGCCCTGAAGGAACCAAACAACTACGAAGCCCGGGCCAACCTGATGTGGGCCGCTTCCTGGGCCATCAACGGCCTGTTCAAAACCTGCCAGAACCAGATCTGGAGCTGCCACGCCATGGAGCACCAGCTGTCCGCCTACTATGACATTACCCACGGCCTGGGTCTGGCCATTCTCACCCCCCGGTGGCTGGAATACTGCCTCACCGAGCAGAATGTGGACCGGTACGTCCGCTTCGGCGTCAACGTCTTTGGTCTGGATCCCCAGCAGGAACCCCTGACCATTGCCCACGAAGCCATCAACCACCTGGAACACTTCCTGTTCACCACCCTGGGACTCAAGAGCACCCTCCACGAAGTGGGTATTGGGGAAGAACACATCCCCGTCATGGCCCAAAAAGCCTGCTCCTCCAAGGGCAACGTGATCAAAGGCTTCCGTCCCCTGCTGCCGGAAGATGTGGTCCAAATCTACAAACGCTGCCTGTAAAAAGCAGTTGTATGATAAGAAACAGCCTTGCATAAATAAAAACCGCTGAAAAGCAATTTCTTGCTTTCCAGCGGTTTTTTCTATGCAGGGTTCTTTCGTTTAGGAGCTTATTTCACGCCAAATTCCTTGGCAATTTCCACCGTAGCCTTCAGGAAGGTATCGATGTCGCCGAAGTCATGGCAGTGCAGCGGGGATACCCGTAGCAGGCCCGTATGACCCAGGGATTCTACAATCCGTTTGGAGTACAGGCTGGTGTTGATCCGTTCAAAGACGATGATGTGGCGTTTTTCATAAGCCAGGCGCAGGTCGGTGTAGTCCACACCCTTCATGCCCATAGCCACTACCAGGTCACGGGTTTCGTCAATAGGACCATCATCGAAGTACACTTCTACCCCGGGGATATGGCGCAGGCCAGGAACGGTTTCGCTGCCTTCCAGCATATGTTCCAGCAGGGCTTCTTCCTGTTCGTGGGCTTTCTTCATGCCTACCACGTATTGTTCCCGGCGGCTTTCAGAATTGGTGTAGTGACGGCCCAGCCAGCATACATAGTCCACCATGGCGCTCATGGCAGCGAAGTTGGCATGGGGATAGGTGCCCAGTTCCCATTCCTTGGCATCCTTGCCGTTTAATTTATCATGGGGCAGCACAGCAGCCCGGTCAGAAACGTAGCCGTAGCCGCAGCCCCGGATACCCATCGCTTTATAAGGAGCAATAATCATGCCGTCCAGCTTCAGGTCGTGGGCATACAAAGCGGCGTGGGGCATATGCTGTACTGCATCGGAAATGATGTACAGGTCCGGTTTGATGGCCCGGGCTTTTTCGATGATTTCCTTCATGGGGAATACTTTGCCGGAAATGTTGGAAGCGCTCATGACGCTGAGCAGGCAGGTATCCTTGTCCACCAGGTTCACAATGGCGTCCACGTCCACCCCGCCAGTTTTGGGGTTGGCTTGGGCCACCCGCAGTTCCATGCCCATTTTGGCAGCATAGATGGCGGCAGCATCATAAGCGGACGGATGTTCGATGGAGGTGGTGACCACGTTCTTGCCAGGAACATTTTCAATAATGGCACGGGTAATGCTGAAGGTGGTCTTGGACGGGGTCAGTTCCGTTACCAGAGCCCCTTCGCCCGGTTCTGCACCAAAAATAACTTCCAGCAGGTCAGAAATGCCCTTGGCTTTCACTTCATGCAGTTGCTCGGATACGTCATGATAACGCAGGGGGCAGTCAGGAATCATTTCGTATTTGGCCTTGGCATCTACGCAGGCCTTCAGGCGCAGGGAGCCGCCGGAGTTTTCAAAGAACAGCCGTTTATGGCCGAACATATCCTCATCCATATAACAGAACTTGCTTTTGATTTCCTTTTGCAGCGCTTCATCAAATACCGGTTTATTTGCCATGTTATTTCCTCTTTTCTGTATAGTACCCGGACCGGGCAGCCCTGCGGCCCCCAGCCCGGATCAAAAGTCAGCGTTTCCGTATGCTTATTTGCTTCTATACCGTTCCATCAGCTGCAGCACCCGGTCCAGGGCGGCAATGGCATTGTCCTTGTCCTGGGAGAAGTTCATCCGGAAGCTGTGGGTGAATTGCGGGCCAAATTCCGTGCCCGGCGTCAGGGTCACATTGGCCATTTTCCGTGCAATTTTGGCAAAATCACTGATGCTTACATCCAAAGGCGGCAGGGTGGGGAATATGTAGCTGCCCCCTTCGGTCTTTCTTACCGAGCAGCCTTCGTGGGATTCTACCAGTTTAATCAGGGCATCGCGGATTTCCTGATGCTGCCGGATCCGGTCAGCCAGCCAGCCTTCCGGTTCGTTGAACCAGACCTTGAATACATGCTGGCAGTAGCCGGGAGCCCGCAGGGTAACAATGGCCTGGAGTTTTTCCATCCGGTCAATGATCCAGCTGGAACCAAAAGCCGTACCCAGACGGAAACCGCTGAGGGATTCCGTTTTGGACGGTCCCATAATGGTCAGCATATTATCCGGTTTCTCTTCCAAGGCCCGGAGATGGGTGTAAGGATGGCCGTCAAAAATCTGACGGGAGTACAGTTCATCCACCAGCAGGGTTACATTGTATTTCTTGGCCAGTTTGGCAATGGTGGTAATTTCCTTTTCAGAATAAATCACACCAGTGGGGTTGTTGGGGTTGGAGAACAGGAACAGTTTTACGCCCTGTTTGAAGGATTCTTCCAAATCATCCAGGTTCACCCCAGCACAGGTATTTTGGCTCAGATAATCCAATTTAACCGGTACCAGTTCCCCTTCGAAGAATTCCACCAGTTTCCGGTTATCAAAGTAGTCCGGTTCCACAATGGCGACCTTGTCGCCCCGGCCTACCAGGCAGCCCAGTGCCAGGAACAGCGCGCCCTGGGTACCAGGAGTCAGGATCAGTTCCTTGTCCGGATCCACAGGAGCTCCGGTAAAGGCGGCCAATTTGGCGGCTACGTCCTGCCGAGGGTCTTCCCCGCCCCGGTATTCCGTGTACGCTACGCAGCTGCCCATGTTGAAGCCTTCAATGAATGCATCCAGAGAACCCGGTGTGGGTTTGTGGGCATCTACATCCCCGTGGGAAAAGTCCACTTTGGGGCCCGGCAGGGGTTCGCCCCGCAGGTCCAGCTGAGCTGCAGCCTGCAATTTTTCCTGTCCCGGTGCATTGTCAATTCCCAAGCGTTTAAATTTCTCCGTCAGTAAATCCATAATATTCCCTCCTGAATCAAAATTGATTGTGGTTGTTTCCATGCGTCACTTGCCAGGTGTTTTGCCAAACATCTCTTGTCTCTATTATAGAAAAGCCCGGCCCCAATTACCAATTGGTATTTAAGACACCTGTTATATCAATTTACTTATAGGCTAAGGATTCATTTCGGCTTTCAGGCCCGCATCTATACTGGATTCCTTTATTTTTTCACAAATATTTCTGTGTTTTTTCCCTGCGAAGGGAGATTATAATCCACCAAGAACTTTCCCGTACTTGGCCCCTTCCTCCTGGCAAAATTCCATAAAGGCCTTGGCCAAAGGAGACAAAGGCACATGCTTCTTATAGTACAGATTTACGCCCCGTACTGCCAGCGGGTCCGCCACCTTGTAGTACACCAGTTTGGGCGTAGCCTCCAGGGAACTGATTACCTCCGCCCGGATCATGGTCATCCCTTTGCCGTCCCGGGCAATAAAGTAGCTGGTAAGCATCTGGTCCATTTCCAGCAGTACCTGGGGGCGAATGCCCGCATTCCGGAACATCTTCTTGATGCGCTTATGGCTGTCGTTGCCCTTGGTCAGGAGAATAAAGGGATACTTCTGAAACTCTGCCAGGGATACCTGGGGACAGTCCGGCTCCCAGTACCGGCCCTGTTTCACCTCTTCCCAGGAAAGCGCCGCCTCCCGGAGCCGTTGGTTCACCGGGTACTCTGCCGGCACCACCAGCAGCATCATTTCCGAATATAGGTAGCAGCCCTGGCATTTGCTGCCGTAGCTGGTATCCACACTGAGCACCATGTCCACCGTATCCTTTTGCAGGTACTGGACCAGGTCCGCCGTATTCCCTTCCAGTAAATTGATGTTGGCTGGCTTTTTGCTGGCCTTCCGAAAGGCATCCGCCAGTTTGGGCAGCTCATTGGCGCAGAAAAACGCCGAACTCCCAATGCGCAGGGTCCCCTGTTCCAGGCTTTGCAGGGCCTGGAGCTCCTTCCCCAATTTCTGCTCGATTTCCCGAATTTTCAGGGCGCTGTTGATGTACTTGATGCCTGCTTCCGTCAGCGTCAGGGGCGTTACCCGCCGGTTAAAAAATTGCAGCCCGTACCGCTGCTCCTCCTTTTTTACAATGGCGCTGAGTGCGGGCTGGGTTACAAAGAGCTTGGCCGCGGCTTTGGAAAAGCCATGTTCCTCGTACACCGCCAGCACATATTCCATTCCTTTTTCCATAGCGCTCCCCTTTCTTGTATTCTGCACATTGTATACTTTTTACCGAAATAAATCTTGTTGTCTTTGATTATACTCCTAAAAAGCAAGTATTTATGCCCTTTTCCCGTTTTTTCCCATACGTATTTTTGTATAAGGTGATATCTATTTACATATTGGCAAAAGGCCCTTGTTTTTTTCTATAATATTTTTAGCTAAGAATCACACGCATGGAAGCCGGGCCGTCCGCCAAACATCCCCGGACTACAAGGGAGGTTTTTTTCATGAAGAAACTCATTCATATGGCATTATGGAAACAGATTCTCATCGGTATCGTTGCCGGCATCCTGGTGGGCGTCTACGCACCCGGTGTGGTACCCCACATCAAGTTCCTGGGCGACATCTTCCTGCGGCTGTTAAAAATGCTGATTGCACCTTTGGTGCTCTTTACCCTGATCAGCGGCGTGTGTAAGATGGGCGACATCAAGCGCCTGTACACCGTAGGTATCCGCATTGTCTGCTATTACCTAATTACTTCCGCGGTCAGCGCCGCTCTGGGCCTGTTGTTCGCCCTGTTCACCCAACCCGGCAAAGGCGTAACGGACCTCTTGACTTCCGAATCCGGGAAAACCGTTTCCTACGATTTTCTGTCCAACATGATCCAGTGGATTCCCACCAACATTTTTGAATCCCTGGCCAAAGGCGACACCCTGCAAATCATCATCTTTGCCCTGCTCACCGGTATTGTCCTGCTGCTGTTGGGCGACGAATGTGCCGGCGTTGTCAAACTCATTGACCAAGCCGCCAACGTGATGTTAAAGATGACCGACCTGGTCATGAAATACTCCCCCATCGGGATTTTCGCCCTGATTGCGGACATGATGACCACCATCAGCGGCCGTATGCTGTACCAGGTTGTAAACTTTATCGCCACCGACTGGGCCGTATGCCTGGTAGTCATCTTCATCATCCAGCCCCTGCTGGTACAATTCCTGGGCCGGCTCAGCGCCATCCAGTATCTGAAGAACGTAGCCCCCATTATGGTTGTGGCTGCTTCCACCACCTCTTCCGCTGCTACCCTGCCTTTGGAATTAAAGATTGCCAATGAAAAAATGGGCATTCCTGAAAACATCTACGGCTTCTGCCTGCCCCTGGGCAATACCTGCAATATGAACGGCATGGCCTGCGGCATCGGCGTAATTTCCGTCTTTGCATCCAACCTGTTTGGCGTACCCATTACCATCGGGGCCTGTGTCCAGTTCATCTTCCTGGGCCTGGTACTTTCCGTAGGGGCCGCTGGTGTAAAAGGCGCCGGGATTGTCATGTCCTCCGTGCTGCTGCAAACCGTAGGCATGCCCCTGACCCTGGTACCCTTGCTGGCTGCCGTATGGCCCATCCTGGACATTGTCCATACCACCGCCAACGTTTCCGGCGATATGGCTGGCACCATCATCGTAGCCAGATCCCTGGATTCCCTGGATGTGGAAAAATTCAACAGCTAATACTCCAAAAATGCTATACCGTTGCTGCCCCGGACTGGCCCCTCCAGTCCGGGGCTTTTTCCTATTTGTCTCCTCCAAACGTGGAGGAGATGCCGACGCAGTCGGCAGAGATAGTTCAAACCCAATAGGCTCCTTCAGTGGTGGCGGCGAAAGGCGTCGAAGAGAGTTTAGCAAATGAAGAACATCGAGTAAATTTTATTTTAACGAGGGTATTTTTTGCGGCCGCAGGCCGACTTGCCTTCCGCTTACCTGTTCGCGCAGCGAACAGGAGAAGGGGAAGGGTGGCTGCGCCCCAAGAGAGTAAGCGCAGCCGGGATGGGGTTTCGTCCAGGAGTCCGAAGGGCCGCCCAAACCTCCGCTGACCGCACAAAAAGGAGGTATGAAAAAATAAAACTTCTATCGTCGCCTGAATCCTGGAAAACTTCTTCCGTCAGCCTCTCGGCTGCCACCCCCTTCACGCTTGAAGGGGGCTATAAAGGAAAATGCGATACTTCCTACAGTGGTTCGCTGCTAGCCAGGCGGCGTCGCCCTTCGGGCTTGCCTTCTGGGCAGCTATCGCATGGCTCGCGTATTCCAAACAGCTTTTGGAATACCTGTAGCGCTGTTTGGACGCGAACGCAACGCTTTACGGTCGCATCCAAATGTCAATGCATTTTCCCGAGGACATTTGGTATATGCGACCTATGTGATAGCCGTCCGTGAGCCGAACCCGCAGGGTGAAGGGGATGCGCTCATATCCAATAATCCACCAAAAATTCTAAGGGATTATTGGCTAATATGAGCCATGTGATAGCAGCCTGTGAATCAAGCTCTTTGAGTGCAGATGAACAGCTAGCTGCGAACCACTACGGAGCACGGCGAACCACTCAGGAAGCGTTCCTATCCACTACTGGACATGTGATAAAACGGGATATTACAATCATCTACGTAACTATGATTTCTTTTCCTATACCCATTTTGCACATGACTCGTATAGGCCCAAGACCGGCCCCTGCAAGCGTGTAGGGGCTGGCAGTCCGTAGGACTGACTGAGGAAGTTTAGTTCAGCAATTTTATTATTTCACACCCCCGAATGAAGTCCAATTCAATTGGCCCGGAGGGCCCCGGCCCAGCGGGCGCCCATAGCACCAACCACTGGGAGAACTGTCACCGCAGGATGACTAAGGGAGTCGTATCCATTTCTCAAGGCCTTGGCCGTAGAGAAATGGAATATACGACCCCTGCGACAGCCGTCCAGGAGTCGAGCCTGCAAGGCGATGACGACTGGAATACGGCGAACCGCTGAGGGGATTCCCCAGGCCAGCACACTTCAGGTTCGCAGACCGCACAAAAAGGCGGAACCCGAAGGTTCCGCCCCAACAGCACAAACTAATAGTTCTTTCCCTTACCCTACCACAGCCGTCAGAGAAATCTCCACCGGCGCGTTTTTCGGCAGGCTGGCCATACCCAGGGCGCAGCGGGCACAAACCCCAGCGTCTCCCAATTGTTCCGTCAGATATTCAGAAGCAAAGTCCGCCAGTTTGGTGTGGTCCACAAAGCCTTCTGCGGCGTTGACATACACAATCATCTGGAGTACCCGGCCAATTTTTTCCCCTTCCTGGAGCTGGTTTTTGGCAGCCGTCAGAGCATTGGCAGCCGCTTGAATGACGGCTTCCTTGTATTCTTCCAGGGGCTTGTCCGCCTGCACCTTTCCGGTGTAGATCAGCACCCCATCTTTCCGGGACGTCATGCCGGCGGTCATAATCAGTTGTCCAGCCCGGACGGCGGGCACGTATTTTCCTTGCGGTACGGGATTTTTCATTACTCATCTCTCCTTTGTGAATTGCTTTTATGTGAGAAGCTTTGCTTCTTGCTGCCTTGTAGTTTTATTATAGCGATTTTCTTTCTCTTTTGCCTGCGCCTTTCCCAGACCAAGCCCAACAAAACGGTGCACTTTCCTGCTTGTATTTTTCAGGTTTCCGGCTTACCATGGAAGCAGAAATTATTCCTGTAAGGAGGTATCACCACCATGTTATCCCTTGAAACTGTGTTCCAGGCCCAAAACCGCCTGGCTCCCTACGTCTACCATACACCCCTGATTCATCTAGAGGCTCTGGACGCCCTTCTGGGCTGCCAGGTATACGTCAAGGCAGAATGTATGCAGCTGACCCATTCCTTCAAGATTCGGGGCGCCCTAAACCGGATTCTGGAGCTGTCCCCGGAGGAACGGTCCCGGGGCATTGTCACCGCTTCCAGCGGCAACCACGGCCGGGGCGTTGCCTACGCCTGCAAAATGCTGGGCATCAAGGCCACGGTGGTGATTCCCTCCCATGCGCCGGCCATCAAAATCCAGGCCGTCCGGGATTTGGGTGCCGAAGTGGTCCTTTGCGAAAAGCCCCAACGCTTTGCCATTGCCGAAAAATTGCAGCAGGAGCGGGGCTATTGCTACGTGCCGCCCTTTGACGACTACGGCGTCATGGCCGGCCAGGGCACCATTGCCCTGGAAATCTTCCAGGATATGCCCAATCCCGATGCAGTGGTCATTCCCATTGGCGGCGGCGGGCTCACCAGCGGCATTGCCACCACCGTAAAAGCCATCCGGCCCCAGACCAAAGTCTACGCCTGCGAACCGGCCCTGATTCCCCGCTTTACTGCCAGCCTGAAAGCCGGCCATCCCGTAACCGTACCCCAGGTGGACACCATCGCCGACGGCGTGGCCACCCTGCGGCCCGGGGATAAAACCTTCCCCATTGTTCGGGATAAAGTAGATGAAGTATTGGACATTCCCGAAGAAGCCCTGCTGCCCGCCATGAAACTGCTGCTGACAGAAGGCAAGGTACTGGCAGAACCTTCTTCCTCCATCGGTCTCGCCGCCATTCAATGCGGCAAACTCCACGTTACCCCGGAAGAAAAAGTCGTATTCGTTCTTTCCGGCGGCAATTTGGACCTTTCTTTAATCCAGTCATTATAAGAATTGGGTCCCTCTTTTGATTATAGCAAGCCCACTCCCGTCCGTAAAAGTCGTAATCTTATATACTCGTATAACCCACAGCTTATAGCTCCAGGAAAATTTTCAAGTTTTCCTGGAGCTATAAATAAATTCATATAAGTACATACCAAAATATCATTTCGCCAAAATTTCAGATTTTTGCTATGATAAGAGCAAGACAAAACGCTGGCTCCAGTACCGTTCAAAACCTTCACCCTCTGACGGTCTCCAGACTGGAGCAGCGTTTTTTCCAACATTTCAGGACCGTGCCCAGCAAAGGGCAGAAAGGAAGGCTTAGCATGGAAAAAGATCTGGTTGAAACCTTTTTGGCTGTGGCTGAGGTCAAAAACATCAGCAAAGCCTCCCGCCTGCTCTACGTATCCCAGGCCACCGTCAGCTACCGGCTAAAGCAGCTGGAACGCCAGGTGGGCGCAGACCTGATTGCCCGCCGCCAGGGCGCCCGGGAAACCAGCCTGACCGACAGCGGCCGCCGCCTGCTTCCCCTGGCCCAAAGCTGGCTCACCGCCAATCTGGCCCTGGAAAACTTCCAGCCCTGAAGGCCCGCCGTCCAGGAACAATTGTCCGCTAAAAACAAAAGCAGCCTTGTGAACGCCGCTTCCGTTCACAAGACTGCTTTTTTCTTGTTGCTTTAGGCCTGCCACCACACGCACACCGGCGAACCCGCAGGAATTTCCTCCGTTTTCTTTACCAGCGTTCCAGCTTTTTGGACAGCAAACCGGCTAAGGGTATGGGTCAGCTCGTTGGCCGCCACCAGCTCCGTACCCTCCGGATTCAGCCCGATGAAACGGGGCTGACGGCCCCCGGTCAGCACGTTCTGGACATAGGTCATCCGGCCAGTTTCCGGCTCCAGGGCATACACCGTCACCGAGTCGTGGGTCCGGTTGGACACGTACAGTGCCTGGCCCCCTTTCCCCATAACGATTCCGCTGGCCCAGCCGGGACCAAAGTAATCCTCCGGCAGGCTGGTAAGCAGCTGCTGGGGTTCCAGACTCCCCGTTTCCGGGTCAAAGTGGAAGAACAGCACCGTGCTGTCCTTTTCGTTCACCAGGTACACAAACTTCCCATTGGGATGGAAGGCCATATGCCGGGGTTCTGCACCAGGCCGTGCCTGCCAGAAGAAACGGGCTTCCAATTCTTCCGTTTCCGGATGAATGGCGTACACCGTTACCCCGCCCACCCCGTGGTCCCGGCCCTGGGCCGGTACCAGCAGCCAGCGGCCACTGGGATCCAGACATACTTGGTGGGGATGGGAAACGTACCCATGGCCGGGCTGCCCGGGCACAAAGGTCAGCTGCCGAACAGCGCCCAGACTCCCGTCCGCTTCCACCGCCACCTGGGCCACACTGCCGGTTTCCAGGCTGGCCACGTACAGGGACGTTTCCTTGGGGCTCAGCACCAAATGCACAGGGTTAGTGCCGTACACCGGCACCGTGTTCAGTTCGGTCAGCGTGCCGTCCTTGGCTCTTGCCAGAGCAGTGGCCGTGCACCCATCCCCATGGATGGCGTACAGCCGGCTGCCCGCCCGGTTGCCGCAGAAATAGGACGGATTTTCCAGACAGGGCAGCGTTTGGAACTTCTGCCAGCTCCCGCCTTTTTCTTCGTATACTGTAATCCCTTCTCCCTCCGCCTTTCTGGCTTTGGTAGTCCGGGAACCTACATAAATGGTCATAGCGTTTCCTCCTAGGACAAGAATTTCAGACCGCCAGCCAGGGTGAAGGCAAAAACAATCACCACGCACAGGGCGGACAGGCCAAACAATTTAGCAAACAAACCAGCTTCTTCCGCTTTTCCCCGTTCTTCCTGGGCCACCCCGGCCATAATCAGGGAACCGCCGGTGGACATGGGACTGATGCCCGCCACAGTAGCCGAGCACACAATGGCTGCCACCATCTGGATAAGAGATGCCCCGCCTACATTGGCTGCCACCTTGGACACCGTAGGAATCAGCGTGGGGAACACCACTCCGTTGGCGCTGGAGAACCAGGACATAATACCCCCGGTCATCCCCATAAAGGCTGCCGCCGTATATTGGTTCATAAAGTAGGCCAGACCCTTGGCCATCAAATCGATACCCCCCAGCAGCTTCACCAGGTTCATCAGCACGCTGATGCCGCAGATGAGGATCAACGTATTCCAGGGCAGCCGCTTCACCGCCGCCTTCTCGTCCACCTTGCCCGTCATCAGCAGCACAAAAGCCAGGGTAAAGCAGACAAAGCCCACATCCTGGGAGAAGCCTACCACAGCCACAAACAAAATGGCAATCAGCAGCAGGCTGAATTTCTGAATGCCGTCAAAAGCAATGGCTTCCTGGCTTTGGGTACTTTCCCCCCGGAGCTTCCAGCCCTTAAACAGCAGATACACCACCAGGGCGCACATCACGTTGGCCGCGGTTACCCCCAGGAAAATGGCATTGCCCGGCATGGCCACGTTCATTTCGCTGAGCAAATCCCCCACAATGATTCCCGTCAGGGCAATGGGAGACGCCGTACCGCCCACAGCACCCAGAATGGCCATGACTCCCATAAGAATGGGGCTTACCCCCAGCTGGAAGGCCAGCGGCACTGCAAACAGCACCATCACCGTCTGGACACTGATGGCTCCAGGTCCAATGGCCGAGAGAATATAGCTTACCAGATAAATCACAATGGGCACCAGGAACACCTTGGTACCGCACAGCCGGGTCAGTTTCTTGGAAGCCTTTTCCAAGGTACCGTTTTCCTGAAGCAGGCTAAAGAAAAACATAGTTCCCAGCAGGGTCAGGAACAACTTTCCCGGAAACCCACCGTACATTTTGCCCAAGGGAATATTCCCCAGCCGGCCCAAAATCACCGTAAGTCCCAAACAGATCAATCCCACATTGGACTTTTTCACAAAGCCCAGCACAATGGCTCCCAGAAGAAACAGGAGCGCCACCAGCGCCATTGACATGATACTTCCTCCTTCATTTGTTCAGAGTTTTCCGAATCTATTTATGTATTTATTATAAGATTCGAAGGGTATGCTGAAAAATGAAGAAAAATAACCTTTTCCCATTCCCATTAGGAATAGTATGCAACAAAAAAAATGGATTCCCCGCCGTTCAGAGGAGAATCCAGTTTTTACAAAAGCTCTTAATACGCCTTGGTCATGGCGCCATCCAGCAGAATGGTCTGTCCGGATACGTAGCTGTTGGCCTCGCTGCACAGAAAGGCAGCCAACCGGCCGTATTCTTCCGTGGTGCCGTAGCGGCCCAGGGGGAAGTTCACCATATCGTCTTCTTCCACCTTTTCCAGGGACAGTCCCTGCTTTTCAGCACGAATTCTATTCAGCTGGTCAATACGCTTGGTAGCTACCCGCCCCGGTCCAATGACGTTCACCAGGATGTTGTCAGGCCCCACTTCCCGGGCCAGGGTCTTGCTCATCCCCACCACACCCATGCGCATGGTATTGGACAGCAGCAGATTATCCAGGCAGTCCTTTACCGAGGAGGACGTGCTGTTGAGAATCCGGCCGCCGCCCAGGCGCTTCATGGAAGGCAGTACCGCCCGAATGGTGCGCACATAGGACAGCAGGCACAGGTGGAAGGCCTCCTCCCAGTCCTCATCGCCAAACTTGTCAAAGGTGCCGGGCTTGGGCCCAGGGCATACATTCACCAGCGCCCAGATATCCCCCACCTGGCTGACCACCTGATCCACCAAACGGGTAATTTCTTCCGGGTGCAGCAGGTCGCACACAAACCCTTCCGGCCGGTTGCCGGTCTTTTGGGCAATTTCTTCCTGCACGTCCCGCATCCGCTGTTCGTAGGGCCCGGAAGTAGCCAGCACCACTTTGGCCCCTTCCCTGGCCATTTCCGTGGCAATTCCCTTGCCCAAGCCAGAAGCCGAATGCATCACCAAAACCACTTTATCTTTTAAACCTAAATCCATAGTATCCCTCCTTAGAAAAACACCTGCAAACGATGGGTTACGCGGACTGGACCCTGGCGGCCCACTGCCGCCGTCCTGCCCTTACCTTGATTATACGGCGAAGGCCCCCCTTTGTAAAAGGCAGGAATTCGTACACCAAGATAAACTGGGGCTTATACCTATCCTCAATTTTTTCTCGCTGGCCAAAAACCATACTCCCCTGTAGGTCACTCCTTGTGCCTGCAAAAACTGACGGTTTTTTCGCCATTTTTGCGTCCAATTGCATGCAAAAACCGTATTTTTTTCTGACCTACAAGTCCAGTCTCCATGCGGGTTTTCGGTTTTTATAACTTTCTTATGCATTTAACGTTTTGCTAAATTAGCAATTTTAATACATTTTGTGGTATAATTAGTTATTATGTATGATAATTTGTATCAAAACACGCATATTTTTGAAAGCGAAAACGCATGTTTTTTGTCATTCTAAACAAACGCATTTCCAAAAGGGGGAATCCTATTGAGCACATGGGAAAAATTGAAAAAGTATACTTCGTTTGATCCGGGAATTACCCTTCCCAGCATCATCATTATTTTCACCGTAGTATTTGGCTGTGCAGCCTTTCCAGAAATCACCGAAACCTATCTGACCCAGGCCCGGCATTGGATTACCAGCTCTACCGGCTGGCTGTTCATCCTGGGAGCCTCTTTCTTCGTGATTTTTCTGCTGATTCTCTGCGTCAGCAACCTGGGGAATATTCGTCTGGGCAACGATGATGACGAACCGGAGCACTCCTTCTTCTCCTGGCTGGCCATGCTGTTTGCGGCCGGCATGGGCATTGGGCTGATGTTCTTTGGGGTAGCGGAACCCATTTCCCATTTTGCCCAGCCCCTTCACGCCGGTCTGTCTGTCAATGACCAGGCCAAAACCGCCATGCTGAATACCTTCTTCCATTGGGGCATCCACGCCTGGGCCATTTATGGCGTCCTGGGCTTGGCCCTGGCCTACTTCGGGTTCCGTTACCACGTGCCCCTGACCGTACGCCGGGCCTTCTTCCCCATCCTGAAAGATAAGGTCAACGGCCCCATCGGCCGCTTCATCGACGTGGTGGCCCTGTCCTGTACCATTTTCGGTATCACTACCACCCTGGGCTACGGTGCCCTGCAGCTGGCGGCGGGCTTTAAGGAAATCCACCTGATCGATTCCGTCCAGCCCTCCACCCTGGTACTCATCATTCTGGTCTGCACCAGTTGCTCCATTCTGTCTGCAATTTCTGGCGTCAGCAAAGGCGTCCGGTATCTGAGTGAAATCAATTTGCTGCTGGCCTTTGGCCTGATGCTGTTTGTTCTGCTGGCCGGTCCCACGGTTTTCACCTTGAATGCATTTACGGAAAACCTGGGCGCCTACATTGCCAACCTGGTTCCCCTGAGCTTCCGGACCTTTGCCTACGACCCCCAAAACGAGGGTTGGTTCACTTCCTGGACCGTTATGTACTGGGCTTGGTGGATTACCTGGTCCCCCTTTGTGGGCATGTTCATCGCCAAGATTTCCAAGGGCCGCACCATCCGGGAATTTATCCTGGGCGTACTCCTGGTGCCCACGGTATTTAACCTGCTGTGGATGACGGTTTTCGGCAACACCGCCATTTGGGTGGACCTGACCCACAAGGGCATCCTGTCCGGCCTTACCGGGCAGACCGAAAGTATGCTGTTTGCCTTCCTGCACCAGCTGCCCTTCAGCCAGATTACCTCCTTTCTGTCCATTGTGGTCATTACCCTGTTCTTTGTAACCTCCGCCGACTCAGGGATTTTCGTGGTAAACGGCATTGCCTCCTCCGGCGGTACCCAATTCCCCCGTTGGCAGAGCATTCTCTGGGGCGCCGTACTGGCAGCCCTGGCCATCCTGCTGCTGTACACCGGCGGTCTGGACGCCCTCCAGGCCATGAATATGGTTATGGCCCTGCCCTTCCTGCTGATTCTCCTGCTGCTGTGCTTCTGCCTGTTCAAAGGCCTCCTGGTAGACGAAGACTACTTTGGCCGCGGCCTGTCCGCCTGCACCTCCTATTGGACCGGCTCCGCCTGGCAGGACCGGCTGCATTCCATGGCCATTTCCCCGGACCTGAATCACGCCCGGGACTTTATCCGGAACACCGCTGTTCCTGCCTTTAAGGAACTGGCCCAAGAAATGGAAAACTATGGAGTCAAAGCCACGGTAAAGATGAACGGCCCCTACAATATGCCCAGGGCCGAATTTACCATTGTCCAAAGCACCATGCGGAACTTTACCTACGGTGTCATGTGCCAGGAAACCGACGTATCGGAATTTGCTACCGAAAACCCGGCCATGCCCCAAATCAACCGGGAAGTCATGTACGTGCCCGTCAGCTACTTTGCCGATGGCCGCATTGGCTACCCCGTCCGCTATATGAAAAAAGAAGAACTGATTGTAGACGTACTGCGGCAATATGACCGGTTTACCAAACTGGCCACCGACAAACGCCACCGCCTGTTCCTGTTTGATCCGGAAGACTAACCTAAAATAGACAAAGCCCTGAAGCATCTGCTGATGCTCCAGGGCTTTTTGCTGCCGTTTTTTATCTTTTCTCCACGTGTTCCGCTTCCGTCATAGGCGGCTGGCCAATCCAGGACAGCGCTTCGTCCTCGCTTAACGTCAGCGTTCCATCTTCCTTCTGGAAGGCCGGAATCCCGATGCCGCTTTCCGGCTCCCGGGTCCGTACCCCTGCAAAGACCGGCTGATGATCCCGCAGGGTCAAAAACCGCTTCATATTGGTGGTATTTTCCGTAATATCTACCAGTTGGAACTCCTTTTCCAGCTTCCGGCTGGCCATGAGCGCCAGGAAATTCCGGCAATCGATGCAAATGCGGCTTCCATACATTGTAATCATAGGATATTCCTCCTTTGGGTTTCTACAGGTATTATAGCACGCAGGCACAAACCCGACAGTTCCCCCATGAATCTTTAGTTTTTGTTCTCCAGCGGCTTAATCTTATCCAGCATAATGTTCAGAATCTCCACATCCGTGGATTTCATTCCCACCCGGCCCATATCACCAATGGCCACAATGATTTTTTCTACTACAGGCTCCTCCAGTGGTTCGCGGCTCGCTGCGCAGCTTCACCCTACGGGTTCGCTTTGCAGGCCGCTATCACATGGCTCATATTAACCAATTCTCTGCGGCTTACAGCCTTGATAATTGGATATGAGCGCAAAGCGTTGGAGGAGGTGGCAGCCACTACCTTCCACGTTTGGGAGTCGCATCCGGTCGTCCACATCAAGGCAGCAATGGAGGACCGGCTAATGCGACCTCTGTGATAGCATTCCAAGAAGCAAGCTCGAAGAGCGCGGCTGATTGGTACAATGCGAACCACTCGGGGAAGGGGAACCGCCCAAAGGGTGGTGGAAAGGGGGCTGACGGAGAAAGTTTTCCTCTGCTAGTCCTTTATCTCTTGTTCTCTAGTGGCTTGATTTTATCCAGCATAATGTTCAGAATCTCCACGTCCGTGGATTTCATCCCCACCCGGCCCATATCACCGATGGCCGCAATGGTCTCCTCTACATTATCTTTCACCAAGCCTTCGCCGCTCTTGAAAGCCCGTTTCTTCCGGGCCATATGGATGGCCACCGTAGCACATTCCACTGCGGCCGCAATCTTAGCCGCACAGGAAGACTTGGCACCATCGCAGGCCATGCCACCGATGGTGGCAATGCTGTTGGTGATGACTTCACTGATTTCCTCGTAGTTCATGCCCATCATGTACGCAATGCCGGCCCCGCTGCCGCAGGCCGCACTGGTAGCCCCGCAGTAGGCGGACAGGCTGCCGATATACCGTTTCTGGTGAATAGAAATCAGGTTGCTGACAATCAGCGCCCGGTACAGTTTCTCTTGGGGAATATGGTAGTATTTGGCATACACCACCACCGGCATGGTCACCGTAATCCCCTGGTTGCCGCTGCCGGAGTTGATTACCACCGGCATGGGGCAGCCGCTCATCCGGGCATCGGAGCCCGCCGCAGCCAGCGCTTTGGCCTGGACTTCCACCTTGCTGGTATCAAAGTCTTCCATCAAAGTCCGTCCGATTTCAGCCCCGTAGGGATGCTTCAGTCCTTCTTCAGAGATGGCCGTATTGTATTCAATCTGCCGTTCCAGTACGTCCTGAACCTCTTTCAGATCCACCGTATCAGCAAATTCCAAGATATCCTTTACGTTCAGCAGGCTCTTGTCCGGTCCCACCGGTGCAGCTTCCTTGCCGGCGGCATTGTCCCGGTTCAGCAGCACCTGGTCGTCCTTGACGATTTTCGTAATGTTGGAATGGTAATCCTGGATTTCCACTTCTGCAGAATGTTCCCCTGCGGTAGCTTTGATATCAATATAAAGATTAGCCACATTTTCTACCAGGTTACAGTCTACAAAATCTGTTTTTAAAAGCGCTTTGCATTTTTCAATATCCGCCGGTTTTACCGCTTCCAACACCGCCAGTTCCTGGGAAGCATCTCCTCCGATAACACCCATGGCAGCTGCAGCCTGAATCCCCCGCTGGCCGCCGGAATTGGGCACCGTTACCGCCTTCACGTTCTTGACGATGTTGCCGCTGCAGCCCACTTCCAAATGCTCGGGCATCTGACCCAGCACTTCCCGGACCTTGGCCCCTGCGTAGGCAATGGCAATGGGTTCCGTGCAGCCCAGGGCAACCTTCAATTCATTTCTTAGAATCTGTACATACGTATCATAGACTTTCTTTTCCATGTGAACGCTCCCACTCTCTTTGCGATTGAATACCAAGCCTTCCCGGTTACCAGCGCGGTGAACTCCCTTGCTGCCCTGCTGCCAGTCCCGCCATCGACCAGAAATACCTGTTATTCGATTGTATTTAAGCTATGCTGCATATTTTCTCTCTAACTCTTATTATACCAAAAAGGAATCATAGGAAAAGCAGGTTTTTTCGCTTTTTGTGCACAAAAAAATCCGGAGTTTGCACTCCGGATTTTCTATATGCTTATAGTCCCGTCCAACCAGCAACCTGTAAGACTCCCAGCGCAATGGAGGCCAGGATGCTCTGCAGCAGCAGGAAAGGAGCAAACCATTTGGCATACCGATTGTAGGCAATGCCTGCAATCCCCAGGGAGCCCATGATGGTCCCTGCCGTAGGAACGATACAGTTGGACAAGCCATCACCAAACTGGAAGGCCTGCACAGCTACCTGCCGGGTAATTCCCGTCAGGTCGGCCAGCGGCACCATCAGCGGCATTACCGCAGCAGCCTGGCCGGAACCGGAAGGAATGAACAGGTTGATGAACAGGTTGGCCCAGAACATCAGAATGGCGCCCACCACCGGGCCGAACATCCCAATGGGAATGGACAAATAGTACACAATGGTATTCAGGATGTGCCCGTCTTTCAGGATAACGGAGATGCCATTGGCAAAGCCGATGATGAAAGCCGCATTCAACATGGGTTTGCACCCTTCGATAAATTCCTTGGTGGTACCGTTGACCCCCAGCTTTTGGGCAGCCCCCTGAAGGATTACCGCCAGGAACATAATGGCCGCAATCTGCTGGTTCCCCCACTTGGCGACTACTGCACCGGTCATGATAGCCACAATGGCCAGAATCATAGTACCCATGCAGAATTTCTGTACTCCAGTCATTTTACCGGAGCTTTCCACGGTTTCGCCCAGCTTATCCCCCATAACGTCAGCTTCTGCCATGCCGTCATAGTAGCAAAGACTGGTGGTGTAGTTCTTTTGAATCCCCTTGATATACCGCATAACAAACAGATAGTTCAAGACGAAGTTCACCGCATGGAACACAAACCTCACGGACATCCCGGAGAACACCGGCAATTCCGCAATAGGATGCGCAACCCCTAGGGTGGACGGATTGGCCCAGCCTACGTTGAAGCCGGAATAGGCACCCAGGTAAATCATCATAAAGCCGGCCGCTGCATCCAATCCCATGGTCTTGGCTACCACCATGCCGATAGGGATCAACGCTACCGTAGGATTGGCAAATACGCCGGTGGCGCCGCCTACGGACATGAAGGCCATGATTACGAAAATAATGGCACCCAGGTTGGCTGTTTTGCCGCCCGTGGTCAAAGATTTAAAAGCTACTTCTACAGCCCCGCTTTTTTGCATCATGTGCACCGCGGAGCCCGTAAACAGCACCATGGCAAACAGCACAGCCGCTCTTTGGAAACCGATAACTACCGCATTCAGTACCGCAAAGGGTCCCTGAGGCGTCTGCTTAACAGCATGATACGTACCTGCTACTACCCGGGTTACATTCCCCACCTTCTGGGTATCAAACTCCCCTGCCGGCAGGATCCAGGTCAATACGGCCGCAAAACAAATCAAGAAAAACAAAAGTGCAACTGTTTGTGGAAATTCCTTCGCTTTCATTGGCTTCCTCCCCCTGTTTTCAGTGACTTAGCCCAGATAGTCCCGGGTAAACTGCACCAGGACTTTCACCCCTGTGGCCAAAGCCTTTTCATCGAATACGTTTTTCGGATTATGCAGTCCCCAACGGGTATTGCTGTCCTCATTGTTGCCCGTGCCTAAACGGAATTGGGCTCCCGGACACAGCTTGGGGAACATCCAGGAAAAGTCGTCGGACCCGGTGGAAGGATAGGGAATGGGTTTTACGTTCTCCGCTCCAATGGTCTCCCCGGCAGCCTTCACCACAGCATCAATGACCTTATCATCGTTAATCAGCGGCGGCATACCATCGTCCCATTTTACCGTTCCTTTGCCCCGAAAGGCCGCAGCCCCATGTTCCACAATCCGGTTGATTTCTTCATGCATCAGTTTCCGGCTATTGGGTTCCAGGGAACGCAGAGTTCCCACCATTTCCACCTTTTCCGGCACCACATTGCCAGCCTTGCCCCCATGAATGGAGCCAAAGGTCAGCACTGCCGGAAATACCGGCCGGTTCACCCGGGATACCACCGTTTGGAGTTCCGCCAGCAGATACCCGCTGATCATAATGGGATCCACAAAGTTTTCCGGGTGGGCCCCGTGCCCAGCCTTACCGGTTACCGTCACCGTAAGAAAATCTGAAGACGCATTGGCCGGTCCTTTGATGACCCCAATGGTGCCTGCATCCCATTCTGGAGAGCAGTGCAGCCCCAGCAGCACGTCCGGATGAACCTTTTCGTAGAACTTCGTTGCCAAGGTTTCCAAAGCACCATACAGCGCTTCTTCTGCCGGCTGGAAGATAAACAGCACATCACCAGCCAATTCGTCCTTGATTTCGGACAAGGCCTTGGCCGTGTACATCAGCACCGTCTGATGGATGTCGTGACCGCAGGCATGCATTACCCCTTCCTCACAGGAGGCAAAAGGCAGCCCTGTCTGTTCCACAATGGGCAGGGCATCAATATCTTCCCGCAGGCCCACTACCTTGCCGGGTTTGCCGCCCTTTAAGAGCCCGATGCAGCCCGTCTTCATGCCCACCTCCAGCACCTCAATGCCACAGTCTCTGAGGAACTTCTCAATCCGTTTGGTGGTCTCAAACTCCTTGTTGCTTAGTTCCGGATGCTGATGAATCGTGCGCCGCACCCCAATCATCTCTTGCTCATACTTCTCTACCAATGTGTTAGTATCCATATTCCAGCCTCCCATCCATTATTGCTTGACGGACCTTATTCCCGGTTCTTGTAGCTGGTCCGGTACTTCCAGTCCGCTGTCAGTACATAAAATCGTACGTATTCAACCAATCTGCCATCTTGCCCATACGTTTTCCGGCTTACCTGCATCACCGGAGTTCCCTCCGGCACCTGCAGCTGCTTTGCCGCTTCTCCCTGGGCCCCTACGGCTTCCAAGACTTCCGCCGTCTGCCCAATGGCCCGATGGTACTTATCATACAAGGCCAGCATGGAAGCAAAATTTTCTTCCTGCTGAATCAGCTCCCGTTCCAACCCGGCCACATAATGGTGCAAATAGTACAGGGGCTTGCTTTTATAATACCGAACCCGGGTTACCCCTGTAATGGTCAAGCAGTTTTCCAAACCCGGTTCTCCTTGTAAAAAGGCAGGCAGGGGTTCTTCCTCTACCTTTAAGGTTCTGCAATAGATCAGCGCCGACTTCTCGGAAAACTCCTGTCCAAAGCCCCCCAGATTTAAATGGGGCCAGGCCTGATGAACGGCTACATAAGTGCCTTTGCCCGGCCGGCGGACGATAAAACCTTCCAGTCCCAATTTTTCCAACGCCTGGCGTACCGGCGCCTTGCTGCTTTGAAAGAAATCGCTCAGCTCACTTTCCGTGGGCAGCTTTTCTCCTTCCTCGTATTCATGCTTTTGTATTTTTTGATACAGATATTGATAGATTTTTTCATGCAATGGTTCTGCCATATGTTCCACTCGCCTTCTTGGGTTATCCCCTTTGGAAAAAGGGTGCGCCGGAAAACCTTACATTTTCCTGCGCACCTCATTATATCATTTTTCCAGATAGGCAAGGGCAACAGAAGTCATTGCCGTAATACCCGTAGGCAGAGCTTTTTCGTCAAAAATAATGGCCGGATTGTGCATCCCCAGTTTGGACTGGGGATTGTCATTGGCCGTGCCCAAACGGTACAGCACCCCAGGAATCCGTTCCTGGTAGGCAGAGAAATCCTCACTTCCCAGGGAGGGTTCTGCCAGCTCGCTGACCTGTTCTTCGCCTAAGGCAGCCTTTACCGCGTTCCGAGCCAAATCCGTCAGTGCCGCATCATTCATAACCGGAGCCGGCCCCTTGGTGTAGGTAATCTTGGCTTCGCAGCGATACCCTGCAGCAATGGAAGTAATAATTCGGCGCAGCCGTACTTCCATGCTGTTGCGCACCTCCGTATCCGTGGTACGCACCGTTCCCTGCAAAGTAACGGAAGGCGCAATCACGTTCCGAGCCGTACCGCCCTGGATTACGCAGAAGGAAACCACCGCGCCCTTGGTAGGCGGCAATTCCCGGGAGACAATGCTCTGCACCCCTTGGATAACCGCAGCTGCAGCCACAATAGGATCCACACAGTTGTCTGGATGGGCCGCATGACCGGATTTTCCTTCGATAACCACATCTAAAGAATCCGCCGAAGCCATAAAGGAACCAGCTTTAAAGCCAATGGTACCTGCCGGCAGGAAAGGCCAAGTATGAAGCCCAAAAATAGCGTCTGGCTTAGGGTCGTCCAGGACACCCCGTTCAATCATGCTTTCGGAACCACCCAAAGCTTCTTCCGCACATTGGAAAATAAACTTCACTGTACCTGGCAGATTTTCCCGGACCTGGCTCATTGCCCGGGCCGTACCCAACAGTACAGAAGTATGCAGGTCATGGCCACAGCTATGGGCCACCCCGGACTCCAAGGAGTGGAAAGGCAGTCCGGATTTTTCGGTCATGGGCAGAGCATCGATGTCCGCCCGCAGAGCCAACACCTTACCGGGTTTACCACCTTTCAGAACACCCATTACTCCGGTTTTTCCTTCCCAGGTAGTTACTTCCACACCTGGCAGTTTTTCCAATTCTGCAGCAATCCGCTGGGTTGTTGCAAATTCCTTATAACTCAGCTCCGGATGCTGATGCATATTCCGGCGGAAAGACCGGATATACTCCTGATCTTGTTCTATAAAGGCTTTCGCCTCTACTTCTAATAACGCTTCCATCCCGCTCACGCTTTCTCAAAATATTTGTAGTTTCCGTTGATATGGGGCAGGCTTTCTCCAGCGTCAATGCGCTTTTTGGTAGCCGGTTCGCCATTTTGTTTGGCAATGGCCCGTTCGCCGTATTCCTTGGCAAACTTGGGATCCACTACGAAAATGCCATCATCATCAGCCACCACCAGGTCACCAGGTTTTACCACTACATTCTGGATAGCAATGGGTACATTGATCATGCCTTCAATACCCAGGCTGCGGGTAGTCAGGGCGCTGACGCCATAGGAATAAATCAAGAGTCCCATTTCCTTCAAGGCTTTCACGTCTGTAATGCAGCCATCAATAATAACCCCAGCCACGCCTTTGGTCTTATAGGCATAGCCCACCAGTTCGCCCAAAGGAGCCCGGTCGTATTCACTGCAAGTATTGACGCACAGCACATCTCCCGGTTTTACCACATCCACGGCCTTATGGATGGCAATGGAATCCATATGGGGCAGCTGCACCGTTACCGCATTGCCCACAAAATGGAAGTTGCTCTGGAAGGGCTTTAGCCCGGTAATGAAACCAAAGTCAGTCATATGACCAATGGTAGAAGGACAAACCTTTTCATACAAATCCAATAGTTCCGGAGTCACACCTTGTACACGTTCATTCAGCAAAAACATTTTTCAAGACCTCCTCAAATTTTCTTCTTTATTTCATAAATTCGTAAAAATACCAGATAATGGTGGAAGCTACCAGCCAAGCCAGGGTTACCAGCGGCAGGCCCACCTTGAAATAATCCTTGATTTCATAGCCGCCGGGTTTCCACACCAGCAGGTTGGGCCCAGTGCCAAAGGGTGTGCAGAACGCCAAGGAAGATGCCACGGCAATGGCCATAACCACACCCCGAGGATCCAAGTTCAGGGATTGGGCGTACACAATGCCCAAGGGCAGCATAATAGCGGACAAGGACGTGCCCATCATAAACTGGGTCAGGAAAGCCGTCAGGCCGGAAATCAAAAGGATTCCCACATAGGGGCTTACGGAAGAGGTATATTGACCCAGGAAACCAATCAGCATTTGGGTTACACCCGTCTTTGCCATAGCGCCGCTCAAGGGGAACACACCGGCTACCAGGAACAGGGTAGGCATACTAAAAGAAGAAATGGCATCATCTACGGTAATGCATTTGGTAACTACCACAATGATACTGCCCAATACAGCAGCCAAATGGAAAGGCATAATCTTGGTAGCCATAGCTACCACCAAAATAATGAAGACCAGAGACGTAATCACCATGCCCCGTTTATCCTTCTTGGCTACCGGCGGTACATCGTCATAACTGGTTTCTACTTCAGGGAGCATTTTGCTGCCAATAAAGTACATATACAGCCCGCCGATAATGGTAATGGGGAGACCTACTTTGGTAAATTCAAAGAAGCCATAGCCTTGATACCCGGCTTTTTCCAAGAGGCCGCTGGCAATGATATGGGGTGTGGTACCCACAAGAGTGATAGTACCGCCCATGGAAGCAAAGAAAGCCAAGGTCATGTAAATCCGGGACAGCTTCACATGGGCCTTTTGGGCCATAGCCCCTACAATGGGCATCAGGCACCCGGTGGTCCCTGTATCGTTCAAAAAGGCGCTCATGCTGGCAGAAACTACCGCCACACTCAGGGTCAGCCGTCTTTCCGTCCTGCCAATCAGGTTAATGATGGTACTGCCGATGGTGTCTGCCAGGCCGGTTTTCATAATGGCCCGTCCAATGACAAACATACTCATAAAGAACATACAGGTTGAATTGGAAAAATCCGAAAAAGCCGTTGCCGGATTCAAAATCCCGGTCAGCGCAAGTATTGTAGGAATCGAAATCCCCACGATAATCGGATCAGCAATCTTCCAATTCAGGGCAATAAACACCCAGAAAAACAATCCAATTACCAACCACATTTGCCAAGTCACTGCAATCTCCTCCCTATTTTCAGCGTTGCTGAAACATTATAATATTATAATATTATATGCTATAAACCTGTTTCAACTTTTTCCTTCTATAGGGAAATGTTCGTATTTTCCTTGTTATTTTTCGTTTTATTTTATACACTCATGTACCTGTTATTTTGTGTATTCTTTTGTTACAGTGCTTTTACACGCGTACTTTTGTCTTTTTAAATTTTACTTTTCTCATTTTCGACACATATAAGTTCGTTTATATGGACAAATATTTATTTCTTTCCTCCCTTTATTTTATTCTTTGCACTTCTCCTATTCTACACTATAATAAAATTGTCTATTTTTTTATTCCCTGTTACGGAGGCCCCCTATGATTGATTTGCGCAGCGACACCTTAACCCAGCCTGACCTGCCCATGCTGGAAACCATCCTCACCGCCCCGGTAGGCGATGACGGACGCATTGACGAAAATGGCCGGGGCGAGGACCCCACGGTAAACAAACTGGAAGACCTGGCAGCTTCCCTTACCGGCAAGGAAGCGGGGCTGCTCTGCTGTTCCGGCAGTATGACCAATCTGACGGCCCTGCTTACCTGGTGCCGGCCAGGAGACCGTGTACTGGTCAACAATCTCCAGCACCTGGACAAAAGCGAGAAAACCGCTTTTTCTCCCCGCTTTGGCCAGCTCCAGCGGGCTACGTACCCTCTGGATGAAGATTTCCAGCCGGACCTGAATGTCATTGAAGACCAATTGAAAAAAGGCGGTATTTCCCTGCTCTGCCTGGAAAATACGCATAATTTCTCTGGCGGCACCTGCATTACGGAAGAAAGCCTGAAACAGATCTACACATTGGCCCAACAGTACCACGTGCCCGTCCACACCGATGGCGTGCGGATTTTTAATGCCGCCCTGCACCTTAAAACCACCGTGGCCCGGCTGTGCCAGTACACGGATTCCGTAGATTTCAGCCTGTCCAAGAGCCTGGCGGCCCCCATTGGCTCCCTGCTCTGCGGCACCAATGCCTTCATCCGGGAGGCCCGGGATACCCGGAAAATGATTGGCGGCGGTATGCGCCAGGCCGGCATCATTGCAGCCCCCGGCATCTATGCCCTGGAGCACAACCGAGGCCGGCTCCAGGAGGACCATGACCACTGTGCCCTGTGCGCTTCCCTGCTCCAGGATTTGAACGTCATCGTACCCCCGAACCCCAAAGCCGTCCAGACCAATATCCTGCTGCTGGATGTCACCCCCACCGGCCTGTCCAACCACGAGTTCTGCCGCAAAGCCAAGGAACAGGGGCTGCTGATTAACCCCATTTTGGATAAATTCGTCCGGATGATTTTCTACAAAGGCATTACCACCGAGGATGTCCGGGCAGCCGCCCAAATCCTCCATACCATGGATAAAAAGTACCGCTAAAGCAAAAAAACTGCGTGACACGAAGTCTGTTCGTGCCGCGCAGTTTTTTTAATACCAATCGTGTTTCTCGTTCCGATTCAGTGCCGCAATTTTCGCCATTTCCTCGTCCGTCAGGCTAAAGCCCAACAAATCCAGATTTTCCCTGATATGCTTGGGATTGCTGGAACCGGGAATCACCACCACGCCCCGCTGGAGATTCCACCGGAGAATCACCTGGACAGGCGTAACCCCGTGGGCTTTGGCAATGGCCGCCAGGGTCTTATCCCCCAGCAGTTCCTGGTTATGCCCCCGGCCGCCCAACGGATACCAGCCCTGGACCGTAATACCCAGTTTCTGGATATAGGGCACCACGTCCGGCTCCTGGTAATAGGGATGGATTTCGTTTTGCACCAGGGCCGGCGTAATCTGCACCTGGGGCAGGAATTTCTCCAGCTCCGCCTGGTACCAGTTGGACAAGCCAATGGAGTGGATTTTCCCCGCTGCCACCGCCTTTTCCATGGCCTGGTAGGCTTTCACATCCCCTTCCCCGGGATGGTGCAGCAGCAGCATGTCGATATAACCGATATTCAGGGTATTGAGCGCCTGGGTAATGGCCGCCTCAGGGTCCCCATACTGGCTGGGATACAGCTTGGTAATCACAAAGATTTCCTCCCGGGGCACCCCGCTGTCCCGGATGGCCCGACCCACTGCGGCCTCGTTGTTGTAGGCGTAGGCCGTGTCGATCAGCCGCCCTCCCGCTTTGAGGAAAGTAGTAATGGAATCGTAGCACACCTGGTCGCTGAGGGAATAGGTCCCCATACCCATAATGGGCATTTTATAGCCGCTGTTGAGCGTCACCGTGCCAGCTTTCAAATCAAAATGGCCGGGATTGGTTTCCCCAGCCGCCGTCTTTTCTCCGACCGCAGGCGCAGCCGCCTTGCTGCCAGCCGAATTACCCTGGGTCGTTTGGCCGCAGGCCGTCAGCCCCAGCACCAGCAGCAGCGTCAGGGTCATCGTTAAGAGTTTTTTCATGCTATGCCTCCCATAAATGACTTGTCAGCCCAAGACGACCGAGATTCTGCCCGGCCCGTCAAGGTCCTTAATACCACCCAAACAAGGAACGGCCTTCGTTCAACGTGCTAAGCTGGGCCATATCCTCCGGCGTCAGTTGGAAATCCAAACAATGCAGGTTCTCCTCCATACGCTCCCGGTGCACCGATTTGGGAATTACAGCAATCCCGTTCTGAAGCAGATAGCGCAGCGCCGTTTGGCCGGCCGTCTTGCCGTATTTTTCCCCAATCTGGTTCAGCAGCGGCTGGGCAAAGATATTATGCCGCCCCTCGGTAAAAGGCCCCCAGGACTGCATCTGCGTGCCCTGGCGGTCCAGCTGCGCCTTGAGTTCCAGCTGCGGATAATACACATGGGCTTCCACCTGATTGACCGCAGGCACCAGCCCACACTGTTTCAGGAACCAGTCGTAAGCTTTAGGTTCAAAATTGGATATGCCAATGGCCCGAACTTTGCCTGCTGCATAGGCTTCCTTTAGGGCTTCGTACATTTCCAGCGCCTGCTCGTAGGGTTCATGAATCAGCAGCAGATCAAGATAGTCCGTTTGCAGCGCTTCCAGGGATTTGGCAATGCCCTCCTTGGCCTTTTGGTAGCTGCAGCTGGGACGATAGAGCTTGGTAGTAATAAAGACGTCTTTCCTGGCAAGGCCGCTTTCCCGTACCGCCTGCCCCACAATTTCCTCGTTCCCGTACATTTGGGCCGTATCGATTAGACGATAGCCCACCTCCAGCGCCGTTAGAATCACCTGTTTGCCGGCCTCACCCCGTACATCCCAGGTTCCAAATCCCACCGCTGGCAGCTTCACCCCATTATTCAGCGTAAAATATTCCATTCCTGCCCCTTTCCCGGCAACCCTGAAAGCGTTGCCGCCGTTTTGCACGCAGCTGCCGGGAGAGCCAAACCCGCTCCCAGGCGCCAGCGCACAATTCTAATTCCATTATAAAACCCACTCTGCAAAATGCAAAATAGCAATCCGTCATTTTTCATTATGCTTTTTTCGAATGATAATACCAAAAGCCCCAACTGCGTCCCGCTCCCAGCAGCCGACAAAAGAGACTGCCTGGCACGAAAAACTTTCTGCCAAGCAGTCTCTTTTTATAAAGGAGGAGTGTTTTTTATTTCAAGCTTACTTTGCCGGATTCACCACGTACTTCGGTGCTTCTCCATTCGCCAGCCGCTTCAGATTTTCTACAATCATGGGCATAATAGAATCGGAGATATCATTGGTGGTGCCGCCAATATGGGGCGTTACCACAATGTTGGGGTCGTGGAGCAGCGGGTTCTCCTTGGAAATGGGGGATTCCTCGGTGCAGTCCAGACCAGCGCCATTCAGTTTACCGCTCTTTACAGCTTCCACAAGCACGCTGTCGTCCACAATGCCGCTCCGGGCAGTATTGATGACAATGGCGCCGTCCTTCACCTGCTTGATATTGTCGGCGTTCAGCATATGCTTGGTGCCGTCAGTCAGGGGCACATGGTAGGTAATCACATCGGAAGTGGCCAGCAGGGTATCATAATCCACATAGGTCATATGAAAGGCCTTTTCCATTTCTGCCGGCAGCCGGAACGGATCATAGTACTGGGTGGTGGCACCAAAGGCCTGTACCTTCTGAGCCACCTGACGGCCGATGTTGCCGCCGCCTACAATCCCCACCACCTTGTGGTTCAGGGAGCTGCTTTGGGCCGTGTACAGTTCCCGGCTCCAGACCCCTTCCTGGAGCTTCCGTTCATGGCAGATCAATTTCCGGCCCACCGCCAGCATCAGTATCACTGCCAGTTCGCTGACCGCATAGGCATTGGCCCCCGGCGTATTGCAGACGTCCACGTTCTTTTCCCGGGCTGCTGCCACGTCTACGGCATCATAGCCCACGCCCCAGCGCATAATCATTTTCAGCCGGGAAGAGAAGCGTTCAATCACCGGGCGCGGCATCTTCAGGATCCGCAGCACAATGGCGTCCACGTCATTTTCCTTGGCAAATTCTTCTTCGGTCACCACGGCCCGGATGTTGATGTCCGTACCCTTTACCATAGCCTGCATTCTTTCCAAAGTCCCTGCAGGGAACGTCCCTGCCAGCAATACTTCAAACATTCCATTTACCTCCTTAGCCCTTGGCTTATGCCTTGATTTCCCCAGCCACCTTGCGAATCAGGTCTTCAGACGGATTCTTCCGGTCAATAACCGCCGTATGCACCATCAGCTGGTACAGGTTAACGCCCGTTTCTGCTGCCACCTTCTTGAACAAAGCGCTCTTGGAGGAGTGCAGGCCGGTAATGCCCAGTACCAGGTCAAAGGGCGTAATGGGGTTATGGTAATCATGGTCCTTCTTCATGATGGGTTCCAAGTCATCGTTGATGAATTGCAGCAGGCTGTACAGGTTGATGTGTTTCAGTTCCCCGTATTTTTGCAGCACCGCAATGCCCGCTTCCGTAGGCAGGTTCCCAGCGCTTCTGGCCATCCCCATGAGACCCCCGTCCAGTACGGAAGCGCCGCCCCGGTAGGCAGCCAAGGCATTGGCCGCAGACAGGGCCAGGTTGTTATGACAATGGAAGGCGATGGGAATGCTTACGCTCTTGGTCAGCAGTTCCACGGTCTTTTCCACTTCGTCCGGCAGCATGCAGCCTGCAGAGTCCATAATGGTAAATTCATCCAGGCCGGCCGCTTCCAGTTTCTTGGCGGATTCTGCCAGTTCTTCCGGAGAAACGATGTACGCCTTCATAGCAGAATAAAACGCCTTCATGCCGTTCTTTTTGATGACCTTAATGGGTTCAATAGCCAGATCCGGTTCATCGGCATCCACGCCCACCCGCAGGAAAGCCAGGTGATTGGCAGCAGCCAGTTCCACGTATTTTTGGCGATACCGTTTGGCGTTCAGGAACATCCCCACCTTGCCCGTAGCCGCATACGGCTGCATCAGCTCCAGGTACTTTTCATCCGTTTCCGCCTTGGTGAAACCAGCCACTTCGTAGGCCCCAATGCCGCCGGAGTTGCCCATTTCAATATAGTCCACATTGCAGTCAATCAGTGCTTTCAGCATCATAGAAGTCAGATTGGCATCAAAGCCCTTGCCCACCACATTGCCGCCGTCACGTAACGTACAATCCAAAATTTTCAACATAAGAAATACCCTCCCGTTTATAATCTGTTTTATCTGCTTTAAACTTACCACTTTTATTGACAGTAATAAAACAGTATTTTATTTTTAATTCTACAACTTTTTCATTGTGATAAGGGCGATAGAAATGGTCATTTTGACCATTTCTACCCACACCTTAGTTTATTACTTGTATGCCTTTCTCAAATGTGCCTTCAGTTTTTCCAACATAGGATACAGCAGAGACAGCACAATCAACACCATCAGGCCAACACAAATCGGTCTGCCAAAGTAATAGCCCAGCACATCGCCTTTGGCCATAACCAAGGACAGCATCAGGCCACGTTCAGCCGTGGGTCCTAAGATTAAGCCCAAAATCAGAGCCGGAGAAGACAAATCGTATTTCTCCATCAAATAGCCCAAAGCACCGAAGAATACAGCTACAGCCACATCAAACATAGAACCGTTGATAGCATAGGAACCAATCAGTGCCAAAGGAATGATAACCGGCATCAGGATAGAGTTAGGGATACGGGTAACATGCACAACATATTTGGCAATGGCCATCCCGACAAACACCATCAAAATGTTGGACAGAGCAAACCCAATCAGAATGGAATAGGTAATATCAGCTTGCGCGGTAAACAACTTACTGCCAGGAACCAAGCCCTGAATTAACAGCCCGCCCAAGATAATAGCGGCGTTAGGGCTGCCAGGAATGGACAGGGTGAGCAGTGGGATCATAGAGCCGCCAGTTACGGCGTTGTTCCCAGTTTCGCAGGCACACAGGCCATCCAAGGAACCATGGCCAAATTCTTCCGGATGCTTGGACCGCTTCTTTGCCTGGTCATAAGCAATCCAGGAACCAATATTGCCGCCAGCCCCCGGCAGGATGCCTACGATAATACCAATAACAGAAGAGATAAGCCAGTTCCAAATGTAACGGGGAACCTCACTCAACGTAGGCAGCATTTTGGTACCCAAGGTAGCGTTACTCTTTTCCAGCAAGGATTTATTGGCATTCTTGTAGTCTTCGCAGTTGTTCATTACAACGGAAACCGTAAACAAACCAATCAGAGCGGGTACCATTTGGATACCATTCATCATGGCATCTGCACCAAAAGTATATCTCAATACACCCGTCACATTATCAATACCCATAGTAGCCAGCAGCAACCCCATCAGGCCCATCAGCAAGCCTTTCAGCATGGATTTACCAGCCAAACTGCCGATTACCGTCAAACCAAACACAGCAATCAGAAAGCTTTCCGGTTCAGAGAATTTTAAGCTGATCATAGCCAGCGGCGGAGCAATTACCAACAGTGCAATAGCACTGAGCAAACCGCCAATGCCGGAAGACAGCATAGACATTCCTACGGCTTCCAAGCCGCGTCCCTGTTTAGTCAAAGGATACCCTTCAATAGCAGTTGCCGCATTGGCAGGAGTACCTGGCGTGTGTAGCAAAATGGCGGAAATACTACCGCCGGTCATAGCAGAAGTATAAATGGCCATCAGCATAACCAGAGCCGCCACAGGGCTCATAGAGTACGTGATAGGTAGCAGCAGGGCAATGGCCATACCACCGCTCAGCCCAGGCATGGCGCCAACTACCATACCGCCGATTACACCGACGGCCAAGCCAGCCCATACTTCCAGCGTCATCAAATTTGATAAGACTGTCTCAAACATTTTTTCACCCTCTTATTATGGCATCTGCAGCTGCAGCTGCGTAACGAATAGCACATAGACAAATACATCCAGCAAAACCGGTACACCAATCATAGCTTTCCAGTTTCTTTGTCCCAGCATATACATGCCTAAGGGGCAGAAAATAATCGTGGATACGAAGAATCCAGTCAAATCCATGGCTACTGCATAAAGTGTAATCATAATTAAAGTAATCAGTGGTGCTTTCAAGGATTTGTACTCTGGCGCTACATAATCAGTTTCCCGCAGTCCACTGATAACAAGCAAAATCGATAAAATAGCGGAAATCAATAAGATTGCCTTCGGCCACCGGGCGGCGTCCGGATTGATAAAGTCCAGGGACATTACGTAGAAAAATATTTCGATGGCCAACAGGACAAGGCCTGTTCCCACATCACCATTGAAACGCTTTGAGCTCATAGTTTTCCTCCTTAGTTATGGGAAAAGCCCCATTACAAGTCCACGACATGCAATGGGGCTTTTGCTCCCCGTTATTTTTCCCAGCCCAGAATCTTGGCAAACTTCTTCATATTGCCTTCTTCCTTCTTTACATAGTCGGTGTATTCCTGACCGCCCATGTAGTTGACGCTTTGGCCCAAAGCTTCCATCTTCTGTTTGAATTCAGGATCATTGATGGATTTGTTCATGGCATCTACCCATTTGTTGTAAATGGCATCATCTACGCCTTTGGGAAGAGCAAAGCCTCTATCGGAAGGAGAAGTGATGTTATAGCCAGGCATCAGTTCATTGAAAGTCGGCACATTCGGCATCAGCGGAGACCGCTTATTAGCAAATACGCACAGAACCTTTACTTCACCATCTTTATAGCCTTGCAGGGTTTCACCTACAGAACCCCAGCCTACATCAACGTGACCGCCCAGCAGAGCAGAATACGTATCAGACCAGCCAGCCTGATGCACGTATTTAATTTTCAGTCCCTTGATGTCTTCATTCAAAGCAACAGCCAGCAAATGTTTGTTGGTGCCTACGCCATTATCGCCGGCCAGGACTTCATTGTTCTTGGCATATTCGATAAAGCTTGGCAGATCTTTAAACTTATCATTCTTTGCGCTTACCACTAGGCAGCCATCATCACTGATTTCGTTGGCTACAAAACGGAAGCTGTCCAGGTTTTCTTTCCGTTTTTGCTGCGGATCCAGATAGCCAGAATATACGGTTGGAATATTCATCTGTGCGATGGTATAGCCATCAGGAGCAGATTTTGCCAATTCCTTCCAGGCAACCCAGCCATTAGCACCGGTCATATTCACTACCGTAATCTGTGCCCCCAGATTCTTTTCCAGGTAAGGCACCAATGTACGAACAGCGATATCAGAACCACCGCCGGCGCTCCAAGGTACCAGCATCTTAATAGACCGGCTAGGGAACTTGGATGCATCTTCTTTAGATGCAGTCTGCTTGCCGCAAGCGGCCGTTCCCAACAGACACATGAGAGACAGTGCTACAACCCCGAGTTTTTTCAGCGAACCCAACTTCATAACAATTCCTCCTCCAATTATTTATGAGCCTTTTTTTCCAGGCCAAATACCGTTCCGTGAAAAACAAACATATCAATTTGCCTTACAAAATCAGATTCTGCCGTTTGCGTGCTTTTATCTCCTTCAAAAGAATGTGCCGCAATCAAATGTACCAATTCTTTAGGGAGCCCTACCCGATCAGCCACTAGAGCACCCAAAATAGGATGTCTCATATAAGCTGCTACTTCCGAATGGGTAATTCCTCCGTCTTTATCCGGTGCAAATTCCAGAAACTTGCCAATATCATGGAGCAAGGCTCCCGCCACTACATAATCCCGCTTAAAGGAAATATGGTTGCGTTGATAAAACTTTTCCATGATGGCAAATTCAGCTATACACATTTGGGTTACCGTTCTTACATGTTCAATCAGAGAACATTTCACATCCCAATTGATGGTTACCGGTACATCATGAATGGTTTGCTCATTCCAACCTCCTTCTTGTGCGGATTTCAAAATCGCTTCAACAGTCAGTTTTTTGAGATTATCGTCCTGAATCTCCTCTAGTTCTGGAAACAAATCAGCAATAAACTTTGTATCCACCATTTTCGCCCCTCTCTTCCAGGATCTTTTTACCAATTTCCTCTACCTATATTTTTATTTTTCTGATTTTATGGTATCATGAATGAGTTCAATGATGAAACAGTATTTAGTGTGCTTTTTAACAGCATTATTATTGTGGAGGCAGCCATGAGTTTACTTGGATTCGAATATTTTATTGAAGTTGCCAAAGAAGGCAATATTTCCAAGGCAGCAGAAAAGCTGTACATCAGCCAGCAATCCCTGAGTGCCCACATCAAACGCCTAGAAAATAAGTACGGAGTAACCCTATTTGAGCGGAAGCCCGCCTTCCGCCTGACCCCTGCCGGGGAAGCCATGCTGTTCTACGTCCAGCAGATGCTGCGGGAAGAAAAGGACATGACGGACCGCTTTGCAGACCTGGTCCAGGGCCACTACGGCACCCTGCGCATTGGCGCCTCCCGCCAGCGCAGCGAAGCCTTTTTCGGGGACATCTGGGAACGGTACCAGGAAAAATATCCCCATATTGAAGTCCAGATTAAGGAATACAACAGCGACCAGCTCCTGGACATGCTGCGCACCCACCAGATTGACCTGTGCGTGGGCCTGAACGTGCCGGAGGCTCGGGATATCCAGGTGGAACCCCTGGTGGAAGAACACCTGTGCTGCGCCCTGAGCAAGTCCCTGCTGCTGCAGTACCGGCCGGAAACCGGAGAACAGGATTTCCAGCACTACCTGAAGGAAGGCGTGGACCTTCTGGAGCTCCAGGATCTCCCCTTCTTCCACCGGCCGGAAACCAACCAAATTCGCGTAGCCATTGACCAAATGTACGCCGCCCACTCCGTCTATCCCCACCACGTACTGGAAACCAACAACCAGCGCCTGATGCTGCGGCTGGCCTCCTATGGGGTCTGCCTTATTACCCCAATTTACCTATACTTATGCTGGCAAAGCCAAAGTGTCGCTCTGGGCATGCCCCAGATTGTAAAACTCAAGGGAGACCTGCCTTCCACCATCGTTAGTATTGTCACCCTGAAGGATCAACAGCTTCCCCAGTATGCACAATTTATGCTGCAGCTGATCCGGGAAGAATTTAATCGATACAAACGAATCATTAACGACCTAGGAGATTTCCCCCTAATTTCCTAATTACCCCAGCCGCTTATGCTAAAATCACTATAAAAAATACAGCAGTAACGCCATTTTACGTAACTGCTGTATTTTTATGTTTATTTATCACTAAACTTCCTTATTTTTTTGCATATTTTTGATAGCACTCTTTCACAGTATTCCAGGTCTTTGTCAAAATCTGAAGAGTATCTCCATAAACCTGCTGCTGTACCCTTTCCGGTTCCCCGGGAATCTGAATCTTCATTCCTGTACGAGGCCGGCTGTCCCGGATTTTATCAAACCAATTCTGTGCCCTTTGTTCAAACTCTGCCACCGGCAGAAAATGAGCAATATCCACAGCGTAAAGGAAGTGTCCGATATCCGCTTTTCGGTTGGCATCCACCACCGAGACAGATTCGCAGCTTAAATTGGCTCCTGTCAGCAATCCGCACATAGCATCCACAGCCATAGCCAGTCCATACCCTTTATGTTCCCGCATGGGCAGCAGGATTCCCTTTAAGGCAGCGTGGGGATTATCTGTATCCTGCCCTTGGGCATCCAGCGCCCAGCCAAAGGGAATCTTCTTTTCTTCCTTGGCGTAAATCCGGATTTTCCCCTTGGCCACAGCACTGGTAGCCATATCAGCACAGAAGATTTCGTTCTTTGCAGGGAAACCTATGGATACGGGATTGGTGCCAAACAATCGGTCTAAGCCGCCATAGGGGGCTACAGTAGGGCCAGCATTAGTAGAACAAAAACCCAGGCAGCCCTGTTTCGCCATATACCGGGTATAATATCCTGCGGCGCCAAAATGGTTAGAATGATGAACAGCTGCAGCACCAATACCATATAACTTGGCCAATTTCACTGCCTCGTCAGCCGCTTTCATAGTAACTACCTGGCCCAGCCCATAACCACCATCAATTTGGGCAATAGCTCCCTGCTCATTGATTTTGATTTGAGGCACCGGTTCAATCTGCCCGCTTACCAGTCGGTCCACGTAATCCTTTAACCGGATTAATCCATGGCTTTCTACCCCGCCAGCTTCTGTATCAATCAAGATTTCTGCGGTTATTTCCGCGTCCTTGGCAGGAACTCCCAGCCCTTCCAAAATGGAGACAGCCGTTTCTTTGGCTTCTTCCAGTGACACCGCTACCCGTTCTTCCATGCCTACCACACGCCTTTCCCCCAGTTTTTTTTAGTCCATGCGGAGTCCAAGAGATGATTCTCTGCTTCTTAAATCCTAGCATCTTCTATTTAAACCCACAAACAGTTTTTCCGAGGGAATTGCACAACCTAAAAATTGACGCTGCAGCAAAGAAAGCGGAACAGCAGCGTTCTTCGTATAATACCTGCCATAGCCAGCTTGGTTTACCATGTTATTTTTATAGATAACGAATTGGCATAGTTTCCAGCCTTCCTCAGAATCCTAAGTTGAAATACAAAAAAACGCAATTTTTATCATTTCAACCGGGAAAGCGGCAGGTGAGAACCAAAAAAACGCAATTTTTTGATTCTCACCTGCCGCCCAGCAATAAAAAAAACATCGCCGGAAAGGGCTAGACCTTTCCGGCGATGTTTTTTATTTATGCAGTTTTCCAGCGTTTCCCGTTTATTTTACCAGATATACGTCCGGTCTCCGGTTCTTGAAGGAGGGGAGCTTTTTCCGTACGCTCTTGATCCGGTCGGTATCAATCCGGACGGGAATCAGTTCTTCTTCTTCACTGCCGCCGCCCACGGATACGCCCATAGGATCTACAGCAATGCTTTCGCCCAGATAGGACGGGCCGCATTGGTCGCAGGCCAGCACGTACACCGTGTTTTCTACGGCTCTGGAGGTAATCAGGGTCTTGAAATGCAGGCTCTTCAAATCCCCTTTGGCCCAGGCTGCCGGCATAATGATAATGTCAGCCCCTTTGGCCGTCTGGTCCCGGGCCACTTCCGGGAAGCGGATTTCGTAGCACAGGAACATCCCAATCTTGCCAAAAGGCGTCATTACCGGGTTGAACAGTTCATTCCCCGGTTTCGTATCAGCAGATTCCTGGTGGCCAAAAGCATCATACAAATGGGTCTTTCTGTAGGTACCTTTGATTTCCCCGTTGTTGTCCACCATAACACTGGTATTGTAGTTCCGGTCATCATTATCATCATGCACCGTTTCGTTCATGCCAAAGACCATCCAGACCCCGTATTCCTTGGCTAACTTTCTCATAGCCGTAACAAAGGGACCATTGATGGGCTGGGATGCAGAAAGAATGGTCTTCCGATCCGTTCCTTCCGGATATTGGAACATAAACCGTTCCGGGAACACCATAAAGTCCGGGTTATATTGGGCTTTTGCATCTTTAATTGCCTGTTCTGCCTTCTCCAAATTATCTTTAGGATCTGGAAGCGCTTGTAATTGAGCCATCACAAATGTACTTTTCATATTGTTAGCTTTCCTCCCTCAACGCGATTGATTTACGCCATCTTTCTTAATTTTTCCACACTTTGCCGGTTTCGTCAACCAATAAATTATTTATATTTTGACTATTTGGAATGGACGGTTCCTATAAGAGAAGCTTTTCCTTCTTAACTGTACTCCTAGCCCTCACGCCGTACGTCCAGCCTGCAATGCCAGCGCTCAAGTCCCGTATGAAATGTAATAACTGTGACTTTTTTCACCGCAATAAGGACTCCCTAAGACTTCTATACCTAGATTTCTTATTGTTACACCATCCCCTTCTCTGCTACAATTGTATTGACACCAATCGATGTAATGTCATCAGCCTTACAGCAGGGAACCCAATCCAGGGAGGAAACCATGGATAATCGTGATTTATTGATTTTGAAGTATCTCAGTGATTTTAAGAACATCACCAAAACTGCCAATGCCCTATTCATGTCCCAGCCGGCCCTGACCAAGCGGATCAAGCATATGGAGAAGGAACTGAATACGCAGCTGGTAGAAAGCAGCAACAAGGGTATCACCTTAACCCCCACGGGCATTGAAGCAGCCCTATTTGCAGACGATGCCTTAAACCGTTTTGACCAACTGACGAAACGGCTAGCCGAAATCGACAACAAAAATCTCAGCGTGCTGCGGCTCACAGCGCCCAACATCATCTGCGAATATTATCTGCCTTCCATCATCCGGAAATTTAAGAAAATCCACCCTAAGGCACGCTTTCTCATTACCATGGCCCCCAGCAGCAAGGTGGTTTCCCTCATGAACAACAACCAATGTGACTTTGGCTTTTTGCGCAATGATTTTGGCTGGGATGATGCAGGCATGCTTCTGCTGACCACCAACCACATTGTAGCAGCCTGCCGCCAACCCTTTGCCCTAAAAGATTTATCCCATATGAACCGGGTAGCCTACACCACGGATGCCTATTATATGAAGATGCTGGATTTATGGTGGAGCAATAACTTCTCTACCCCTCCCCATATTGATGTCCAGGTCAGCAGTTTGGACCTGTGCTGTGAAATGGTTTTTCAGGGCTTGGGTTTTGGTCTGTTGCCTTCCGTGCTGATTCCCAAGGATCTTCCCATCCACCAGCTAGTACTTAACGATAAAGATGGAAAGCCCATACAGCGGCATACTTATTTGATTTTCAAGGAAAAAGAAGTAAACTCTCGTATTAAAAAGGATTTTCTTGCCTTTATCCAAGAGCATCCCTTTGAAAGCTTTCTTTCCCTTCACGAAGCAGCCAAAGAAGTTTAGTTTTTACAAGCTACAAATTGCTATTATGCAGCGGATATTCTCCGCTGCCTTTTTTATGTCTAAACACTCCTCGTTGTCGCACTTACAATAACCAGCAGTTATGATGAATATACAAACATACCATTATACAATTTTTTAATATTCAGATAAGATGAAACCATCAAGTTAGTTTGGTGCGCGCCCAAGCTTCGGTAAAACAGATTTTAGTTCTGAAAGGAGCAGTAATATGAGCAGCATGATTGGTCTTGGCATTATTTCCCTGGTTCTTTATGTTGCCATCATCCTGGTTCTCAACGTCGGTTTGAAACGGCGGGCTTCCGAAGCCATGATGTGGTCTTATCTGGTCATTGTCGTTGTCGCAGGTCTTTTTTCTAAACATTCCATTGGTGCCGTCTTTAAAGACAGCTTTTCCTACGGGATCCATGCCGAAGTGGTTTACGCCGCCATGGCATTCGTTTTCATGTCCTACCTGATGGAAAAAACCGGCGTTATTATGCGCTTGGTTAATATCTTAAACAGCGTTATCGGCCGTTTTGCCGGCGGCAGCGGCTACGTTTCCACCATCGGTTCTGCCCTGTTCGGCATGGTTTCTGGTTCCGGTTCCGGCAACGCCGCAGCCATTGGTTCCATCACCATTCCCTGGATGATGCAAACCGGTTGGTCCGTAGAACGGGCTACCTTAATCTGCGCTGGCAACGCCGGCATGGGCATGATTTTCCCACCTTCCACCTCCATGCTTTTGCTTTTAGGTATGGACAGCATTGCTTCTGAGCTTTCTGGCGGCACCTTGTATGTGGCTCTGCTGGGCGCTGGTGCCATTATTCTGGCCTACCGGTTGGCCGTTGTCTATTACTTTGCCAAAAAGGATGGTCTGAAACCCATTCCCAAAGAACAGATTATTCCCTTTGGCCGGGCCCTGAAAGAAAATGGTTCTTCCCTCCTGATTTTCCTGGGCGTTTTGGTACCCCTGATTTTCACCATGGGTCCCGTAGGGGATTGGGTCAAGGCAACTATGAACGCCTCTTTCCCCAAAGCCTTTAAATCCATTTCCATTGTGTTCTGGATTCCCATTTGTATGTCCATCTTTACCATCATTGAAGGCTGGAGCCATCTGCCCCACACCATTTCCGGCTGGAAAGAACTGATTGAAGAATCCATTGGCCGCTATGCCGATGTGGGCATGCTGCTGTTCACGGCCTTTGCTGCTTCCGGTGTACTAAACAAACTGGGCATGACGGAAGAAGTCAAAAATATTTTTGCCCACTTGGGAGCCTATTCTCCCTTCCTCGTCATTGTCGTTATCGCCGTTCTGATTACCATGATGGACGGCCCGTTCTCCGGTACTGCTACCACCAGCGCTTTGGGTGCTGCCGTATATGCAGCCCTGCGCTCCATCGGCCTGCCGCCGGTAGTTTGCTGTGTTGCTTTTCTGAACCTGATTTCCAATGAAGGTGCCATTCCTCCCAACGCTGCGCCCCTGTACATTGCCAGCGGTATCGCAGGGCTGGAAGACCCTTCCAAGATTTTCAAGCCCATCTTGATTTACTTTGTATTCCCCATTATGCTCATTGCCATTTTGATTATGGCTCGGATCATTCCGGTTATTGGTGCGTGAGGTGACTAGCATGGAAAAAACGTTGAAAGCTTTGTGTGCAGAAGTATTCCTGATCACCATGCCCCTGTTCATGCTTTTGGGCATCATCATTGTATTGGTACAGCTCGTTTCCATTTTCATGGGCAATGGCAGCCAACTGGTCTACATCAGAAAGCTGCTGTACCCTTGGGCATCCAATGCATCCAGTTTGTGTATGTTTGCAGCCTTTATCTACAGCTATGTAAAAAAGGCCTGACAATAGTTCCAACTTGATAAGGAGGCCATGTTCTCATGGAATTTACAGACAAAATGGTCACGGCTGGCAGCAATGCCAAGCATGATCTCCTGCTGCGCCTGGAACTGGGCGGAACCACCCGGGAAATTGAGGTGCACAGCAAAGTAGAAAAAAAATTTGGTGACGCCATCCGCGCTGACGTAAACCAGGTCCTGGATGAGTATCAAATCCAGGGCGCCAAAGTAGAAGTGGAGGATTTGGGAGCCTGGGATTTCGCCATCCTGGCCCGGACCGAAACCGCCGTCAAACGTGCTTTGAAAAAAGAGGAGGCGGCAAAATGATCAATTCCCTGTACAGAACCATGTTCTTTGTCCCCGGCAACGCTCCGGGAAAAATTGCCAAGGCCGAGATTTATGGTGCCGACTGCCTGATTTATGACCTGGAAGATGCGGTTTCCATTTACGAAAAAGATGCTGCCCGGGACCTGCTGTGCCGCTTCTTGAAGGCCCACCGTCCGGACTGCCGCATTGGTATCCGCATCAACGGCCAGGATACGCCCTACTATGAAGACGACGTCAAGGCCCTGGTTCCCTTAAAGCCCGACTTTCTCCGGTTGCCCAAATCGGAAACCAAGGAGAACATCCAGCAGTTGGATGCGCTTTTGACCCAGCAGGAAGAACTGGCTGGCATTCCCGTAGGAACCATTAAGATTGCCGCCACCATTGAAACAGCTCTGGGCGTCTACAACGCCTATGAAATTGCCACCGCCTCTCCCCGGATGTTTGCCATTGGCCTGGGTGCAGAAGACTTCCGCACCGATATGCGCATGAGCCGCCGGGAAGATGCCCAGGAAATCCTGTTCGCCCGGAACCAGATTTCCCTGTGTGCCCATGCCGCCAAAGTCATCCCCATGGATTACGTCAACAGTAATTTCAAGGATCCGGAAGGCTTCAAGGCCGATGTGGCCTTTGGCAAAATGCTGGGCTTCACCTGCAAGTCCTGCATCCATCCCAACCAGATTCCCCTGGTGCATGAGGTCTATACCCCTACGGATCAAGAAATTGAACACGCCAAGAAGGTAGTAGCCGTATATGAAGAAGCTATGGCCAATGCTTCCGGCGTAGTTGCCCTGGACGGCAAAATGATTGATATGCCCATCGTAACCCGTGCCAAGGATACGCTGGCCTATGCCAAGGCTGCTGGAAAAGAGGTTTAAACCCATGAACGAAAAAGCTATGGAAATCATTCGTGCTGTACCCGGTTGGGAGAATAAGGAGGCCTTTGCCGGCGCCTATGCCTGCCAGCCTAAGACACAAAAGTTGGCCCCACGGCCATTAAAGACCTTCCGTCCCGGCCAAACCAAGGTGCATGACCTGGGCTATATTCTGGACGCCATTGAGCTGAAAGATGGCATGACCATTTCCTTCCACCATTGCCTGCGCAATGGGGATGCAGTAATGCTCTACATTGTTGACGCCATTGCCAAAAAAGGCATCAAAGATTTGACCTTGTCCGCCTCGTCTTTAAGCAAAGTCCAGGACTGCCTGCTGCCCTACTTTGAAGCCGGCGTCATTACGGCCGTAGACACCAGCGGTGCCCGCAGCAAACTGGGCCAGTTCATCCAGCAGGGCAAGCTGAAAAAGCCCGCCATCTTCAGAACCCATGGCGGCCGTGCCCGGGCCATTGAAACTGGCGAACTGCACATTGATGCAGCTTTTATTGCAGCTCCGGCCTGCGATACCTACGGCAATATCAACGGGGTTGAAGGTGCTTCTGCCTGCGGTTCCCTGGGTTATGCCATGCCGGATGCAGAATATGCGGACCATGTAGTTGCCGTCACCGATAACTTGTCCGACCTGCCGTTGGATTACGTCAGCATTCTCCAAACCCAGGTGGACTACGTGACTACTGTAGCATCCATTGGTGACCCTGCCGGTATTACCACCGGGTCCATTCGGGTCAGCAAGAACCCTGCCGAACTAGTGATTTCCAACTATGCGGCCCGGGTTATTGCTGCCACCCCCTATTTCCATGACAACATGGTATTCCAGTTTGGCAGCGGCGGTATCGCCATCTCCACGGCCGGTTATATCCGCAAGGAAATGCTGGAAAAGGGCTATACAGCCGCGGCCGGTGTAGGCGGAGTTTCTGGCTTCCACGTACAAATGCTGAAGGAAGGTCTGATCAAGACCTTCTATGATCCCCAAGATTTTGACCCCGATGCCATTACCTCCCTGCGGACGGATATCCGGCACCACGAAATTTCTGCTTCGGCCTATGCCAACCCCTTCAGTGCCTGCCCCTACGTAAATATGCTGGATTTCACCGTGCTCAGCGCCACAGAAATGGACGTGAACTTCAACGTAAACGTGCTGACCGATTCCTATGGCAAACTGCTGGGGGCTCCCGGCGGCCATCCTGATTCTGCGGCCGGTGCCAAAATGACCCTGATCACCATGCCCCTGCTCCGGGGACGCCTGCCCATGCTCCTGGACCGGGTAACCACCATTGTTACCCCCGGCGAATCCGTGGACGTGCTGGTAACCGATTACGGCATTGCCGTGAATCCTGCCCGCCCGGATATTGCCGACTGCCTGAAAGGCAAGGGCCTGCCAGTAACTTCCATCGAAGCCCTGCGGGAAAAGGCAGTGGAACTCTCCGGTCATGCCACTCCGCTCCAATTGGGAGACAAAATCTGCGGAGTTGTAGAATACCGGGATGGCAGCATTATCGATGTAGTAAGAAACCTAGAAGACTAAAATCACTTACCCTCCAGAAAAAATTTAGAATAGAATGAAGAACGGCTCCAGCCGCACCCTCGTGCAGCTGGAGCCGTTCTTCGTTTTCCAATCTTACTTCTTTTTCCTAAAGCAGAAAGTGCAATGCCCATCTTTGTACATGATGTGGTCATGGATGCATTCCATATCCTCATTGTAGCCTTTGACAATGGCCGGATCGATATTCTCGCAGTAAATGCGGCCATATTTCTCCTCTCCGGCGTCTATCCAGGTTTGGGCAAATACGCAGCGGTCAAAATCCTGATGGATTTCATCCGGCGTATATTTGGTTTCAGCACCGAACAGCTCACTGCGTTCCATATCGTAACTGGGCAGATAAGCTTCCAAGTCATTGGTTTTACCGCTTTGGGCTGCACGATGGGCAATATCCTTGCCTCTGGCAACGCCCCATTCAATGACGGTTTCTTTCAGTAAGTCCAGACCTTCTGCACCGTATTTCTTCTCCAGGTTTTTAGCCAGGATAGAGAAGAACCGGGCAAATAGGACAAACATATTCACGGGTTTGTCCACTTTTTCCATTGCCATTTATACTCCCCCTATTACAGTACTTCTTATTTCTTATGGTTCAAACGGTATTCCGCCAGCCCATTCATAAAGTACAGAGCAGCCCAGCAGCCCACATGAGAAGCGGTTTGCAGCGTACCATTTTCCGGATAAATTTCCACAAAGTCCAGGGAAGAAGCACCTGCCAAGCCAGCTTCATGCACCATCATCAAAAGTTCAAAGCTGGTCAGGCCTGCCATATCTTGCGGGCCTTGGGGCATAAAGGCAGCATCCAGGCTGTCAGCGCAAATAGTAACATACAGCACATCCGTATCTTTAGAAGCAATTTCAATGGCTTTCTTGATAGAGGCTTCCCAACCATTTTTCTTTACTTCAAAGCAGGGAATTACGGTAGCACCAAACTTCTTGGCATTTTCCCGTTCTTGTTGGTGATTTCTGGGTCCCCGGATACCAATATGCACAATCTTGGTGGCATCCATGTTAGGATCATTGTACAGACGGTAGAAAGGAGAACACCGGGACAGGTCATCGTCACCAAAAGCATTGTAGTTATCCAAATGGGCATCGAAATGCAGAACTCCTACACGTTTGGGATGGCGTTTGGCCAATTCACTGATGGCCGGATAAGCAATACCATGGTCGCCGCCAAACAAGATGGGAACAGCCCCTGCATCCACAATTTCACCGTACCGTTCCCGAATCTGTTGGAAGGTGAAGTCATAGTTACCGTTTTGTACAGCACAATCGCCATAATCTCCAGCCTTCAATACGGATAAGGAATCCAAATCGAAGTCAGGCAGATAACCAGTGTAGCGGATAGAAGCTGTACGGATGGACTTGGGACCTTCTGTGCAGGAGGAATAGCCGCCAATGGTGCAGCCGCCTTCCCAAGGCACACCCAGGACTGCCACATCCACCTTCTTCAAGTCTTCTTTCTTTTCCAGAACGGACAGATTCAAAAAGGACGGAACGCCGCTATAGATATTGGTGGGCAAAAATGCAGGATCGTAGATACAAGGTTTGCTTTCTTTCATCTAAGAACATCTCCTTTTATTAATAGAACACCATTCACAATATATGCAATGTGTTTTTACTTACATCAGGCTGACCACACTGCTCAGACCTAGCACCAGGGAAATTCCAAAGATGCCAACACCCAAGACCGTTTCCAGCTTGCTGTTAACAAATTGGCCCATAATCCCATGACGGCAGGTCAGATAGATGGTAACGCCTACCACAACTGGCAGGACTATGCCATTGACCATTTGTGCTGCCATAATTAATGCAATCGGATTAAAACCCATACCAGCAACAACGATACCGGTAATCAGCACCAGGAAATTGGTGATGGTGTAACGTTTGTCAGAACGATCAGTTTTCCATTTGAATAGACCAGCCAATACGTAGGATACACCCATAGGAGTGCAGACAGCAGATGAAACGCCGGCGGCCACCAGGCCAATAGCCATAAACGGTTCAGCCCAAACTCCCAAGGTAGGGCGCAGCTGAACAGCCATATCCATAGCATTCCGAACTGGCATGCCGTACATCACCGTAGCAGAAGTTACCATAATGGCACCGGTAACAATGCCGCCGATGATCATAGGAATGTTGGTACCAAAACGGCACAGCGGGAGTTCATCCGTAGAATGCCAAGTCCGTTTGGCAGAAGCTGCATGAAGGAACATGTTGTAGGGGACTACTGTAGTGCCAATCAGGGATAAGCAAGTCATCAGTCCACCCTGGGGAATATTAGGCACGCAGCCAGCCAGCAAATCTCCGACGTCTGGTCTCACCACAATCATGGTTACCAGGAACACCACAGCCATAATTACTACGCAGATGCCCAAAAGTTTTTCCAGATACTTCACAGCGTCACCAGCAAAGCTCAAAATCAACAAGATGCACAGACCCCAAATGGGAGCAATAATGCGGGTGGAAACGCCGGTTAAGGCGCTGATGCCAATGGCAGTACCCGTCAAGTCACCGCTCATATAGGCAAACCCGCCAATGGTAATGGCTACGGCCACCAAGCCGCAAAGCAGATTTCGTAAAAGAGGACGGTCTTCAAAATCTTTCACTAGATTTTCCGCCAAGCCCATTTGGGTTACAATGCCCAGGCGGGCAGCCATTCCCTGCATGACCATAACTGCAATCACCGAGAAAATTACGCACCAGAACAAGCTTAAGCCGTAGTCCGCACCGGCTTTAGTAGAACTGGTAACCGTGCCCGGTCCAATAAAGGATCCTACAATAAGGAACCCAGGTCCCAGTGATTTCATTTTGTCACTGAGCGTGTACTTCTTTGCTTCTGTTTGCATGTTCGTCATGCCTCCTACTCCCCTCGATTAACTACCTGCAACTCATAGTCGTTTTCTCTGTTTTGACTACATTGTCGTTTTTTATGTTGCATTGTAGTTTATGCGTAGAGTTATACCACGAATGAAAATGATTTGTCAACAATTTTCATTCGTGGTACTCTAGTAGCATCAAAATAGAAGGCAAAAGGAGCCATTATGGAAAAGAAGTTACAAAAACCCATCCAATCCGTAGAACGTGCCATTAAAATCTTAGATTGTTTTTCTCTTATTACCCCCAGTCTTTCCTTAGCTTCCATCAGTGAAATGACGGGACTCAACATCAATACTACCCGAGGCCTGGTGAATACTTTGGTAGAAAATCAGCTGCTCCTGCGCGATGCTGATACAGGCAATTACAAGTTGGGCTTTTATTTTGTTTCTAAAGCATCCATGATTCATGAGGACATTAATCGTTATATTAGATTATTCAAGCCACTTTTGGATGAAATTGCCACGAAATATCATTTTTCCACCAGCTTGCAGATGGTTTATCACAATCAAATATTTAGTATCTACTGTGCCTATCCTACCAAGGCCGCTTACTACATTGTTATGTCTGAATATACGGATTTGCCGCTCAGTGCTACCAGTTCCGGCAAATTATTACTGGCCAATCAGATTTCTCATGGCCGAAAAAACATATTGGACAATTTCGACTATCACGCTTACACCATTAATACCATCAAAACGAAGGATCAACTGTTATGGCAGTTGGAGGACATTGCCCGCAAGGGCTACGCCACGGAGATTGAGGAATTTGTTTATGATGTGGGCAGCCTTGCAATTCCGTTATATGATGAACTCGGTCGGCTCAGTTTCACTGTGTCCTCAACTTTTTTTGTTAAATATTTGCTGAATGTCAAAGATGATTTACTAAAGGATTTCCAGCGGGCTGTAGAAATCTGGAATACGACCCTGCATAAGGAGGTTTAAAAATGCTTTCTTTAGAAAAAATCTGGGAGGACCTGTTCTTCCCCCTTTCTCACTTTGGCTACACAGAAGGAAAAGGCACTACCCGTCTATCCTGGTCTCCAGCCTTTCAGGAGGCGCAAGCGTATCTAATGGATTATGCCCAAAAGATTGGTCTTACTGCCGTTCAGGATGCCTGCGGAAACCTATTTCTGACTGTCCCTGGCACCCAGGACCTGCCCCCCCGTCTACACAGGTTCACACCTAGACACCGTACCCCAAGGCGGCAAATATGATGGTGCCTTGGGCATTACCGTTCCCCTGGCTATCGCCAACTATTGGCATCAGCTTGGCTATCGCCCAGTTCGGCCGCTTTGCATCATCGCCTTTGCCGAAGAAGAGGGAACCCGTTTTGGTAAGGTATGCTTTGGCAGTCAAGCTCTTACTGGCAAGCTGAAAGGCCTGGACCCAACAGCCTTGATGACTCGAGAAGGCCAAAACCTGCCTGAACTTCTTCAAGCTTCCGGGCTTACTGGCAATCCCTTCACACCCCATTTCCCGCCTGGGAAATGCTTTTTGGAACTTCATATTGAGCAAGGCAACGCTTTGGAAACTGCGGGTTTTCCCTTGGGTATTGTCTCTGCCATTGTAGGCATCCGGCATTTCACCCTTACTTTTACAGGTAAAGCCAACCATGCCGGAACCACCTCTATGGATTTACGGCACGACGCTTTAGCCGCGGCGTCCTCCTTTATCACCCATGTGTATAACAGTGCGCTAGCCTCTCAACGGCAGTATGTAGCCACAGTAGGCCATATCAAAGTAGAACCTGATGCCAACAACGTAGTTCCTGGCAAAGCTGAGATTTCTCTGGAAATCCGCAGCGAAACAGATACTCTGATGGATTCCGTTTTGGCTGGGTTTCAGGAATTTTTGGACCATACAGCTCAAAAATATGGTGTTGCCTATGAAATTGCCAAGTTGGATCAAATTCCGCCTCTGCCAATGGATGCAAGCCTCAAGGATCTCATTGCTGAAGAAGCTCAAGCCCAGAATATTCCCTACCAAGTGCAGCCCAGTTGGGCCGGCCATGATGCGATGATTCTAGGCCACGAACTGCCTACAGCCATGTTCTTCGTTCCTAGTAAAGGCGGCATCAGCCATTCCCCGGAGGAATTTACTCCGTCCCACGACATTGGCCAAGCCGCTCAGGTTCTGGAAAAAGTACTGCGTCGCGTCAGTGCAGAATAAGAAAAATCCCATTGTTATGAGATTGAATTATATCTCATAACAATGGGATTTCTATTTAGTTTTCATACACCCAACATTTCTCTTATTTCGCCTGCACAAAGAACTTAATAAAGGCGATGGTCTGGGGCTGGTAGATGATATCTACCAGAAAGGCGCCAACAATGGGCACAATCATAAAAGCTTTCCGGCTCATGCCGTATTTTTCCTTTACGGCGGTCATGTTCACAATGGCAGAGGGGGTGGCGCCCAAGCCGTGCCCCATTAGTCCTGCACACATAACGGCTGCATCGTAGTTGCTGCCCAGCACCCGGAAGATGATGAAGTAGCAGGCTGCGGCCAGGAAGATGACCTGTGCAGTCACAATCAGCAGTACGCCGCCCAGAAGGCCTGCCAGTTCCCACAGTTTCAGGGTCATCAGGGCAATGGCCAGGTAGTAGTTCAGCATGACGTCCCCAATAGAGTCCACCAGGGAGAAGCTGAAATTGTAGAAATGGAAGCTTTCGTTCAGGTTACGCAGGATTACTGCGGTGAACATGGCACCCACATAGGTGGGGAAGCTCATATTGATCAGCTTGCCGATCCAGCCGGAAATCATTGTGCCAATGGCCATACACACCACAATGGCGGTAACATTTTTGATGATATCCAAAGAGGACAGTTTTTCCTTTTGGTCGGCATTGACGTTCAGAACGTCCGTATCAAAGTTCTCGGATTCGTCGGGTTTTAATTGGTACTTTTCAATCAGGGCCCTAGCCAAAGGACCGCCTACCAGCACGGCAGAAATCAGCCCAAAGGTCGCTGCTGCCATCCCCACTTCCATAGCTACAGGATAACCCATTTCTACGAAGGTCTTGCCATACGCGCCAGCAGCCCCGTGACCGCCAATCATGGAAATGGCACTGGCCAGAAGTGCATAGGGAGCTTCAATCCCCACCAGCTTGCTAAAGCCAATTCCGATGATATTCTGGAAAATGGAAACAATTCCCGCTACCAGCCAATAGACGATCAGCAAGAAGCCGCCTTTCTTCAAAAGGGTCAGGCTGGCACCCAAGCCTACGGTGGTGAAGAAGGCCAACATGAAGGGACTCATGTAGTAAGTGTCAAACTTGAAGGCAAAAGCCCCTGTCTGATGCCCAAAAAACGTGACGAACATAAACAGGAAGCCGCCCACTACAGGTGCGGGAATACAATACTTGCGCAGCGCAGCAATGTTGTTTTTGACCCAATACCCGATTAGAAGCATAATTGCCGCCAGCGCGGTGGTGAAAATTGCATCGGTCTTGATGGTAAGCACATTTTTGATCATTTCAATTGACATAGCCATCCCCCTTTTCCTGGTCCTTTTTTCAATTTTGTCACATTTATACAGGGATGTCAATTTACTGCTGTCAAAGCAGTGTTTTTTTTCAATGCACAGTTGTATTTGCTAAAAAAGCAACAATCTAGAGTTATACTTGTTCCAAAATAGCAAACCTGACCTAACTCATCGTTAACCAAACTTTCAGTCCCCATTGCTGCCAACACTGCTTTTCTGCACAAAGAAGGACTTGTGAATCCCCTCTCAGCATGGGACACAAGTCCTTTTCCGCTATGGATTTTTTCTTATTGCAGTGCCAAAAGTCTTACCCAAACGCCAGTGCCGCCCTTCACATTGGCAAAGGTGCCTACGGTATAGCAGCGAGTTCCCTTAATGGACTCCAGATTGCAGACATTTTCCAATACTGGAATTTCGTGGCTCAGCAGAACTTTATGGGAATTGGGGGCCGGACCATCGGGAGAAATGCTTTCCGTTCCTACAAAGCGAACCTTTTTGCTCACCAGGTATTCAGCGGCTTCCGGAGATACGGTGGTATAGCCGTTTTTGATATAGGCATCATAGCCTTTGCTCCAATTGGCATCATGGCCGGTATGGAACAGAACGGCATCGCCTGGTTTAATTTTTCCATTTTTCTTTTCCCAGGTAATGATGTCTTCCTTGGAAATCACATAGGCACCGGGATGGCCGGTTTTGATGATAACAGCTGGTCCCATGAGAACATCGGCCTTCCAACCTTCGATGGCATGTTTGGTATTGTCGATGTGAAACGGGGCATCCATATGGGTTCCTGTGTGGGGGCAATAGCTGATGGTTTCCAGATTATAATCGCTTTTTTGTCCCACCCGGGAAAAGAATTTCATGGAAGGCTGGGTCAGGGATGGATCAGCCGGCATTTGATTTTCCACGATTTCATGGGACAGGTCCACCACCTTGTCATACTGGAGCTTGGCCATTTCTGCATTGGACGGGCATAGCAGAGTCCCCAAGGATAGCCCTGCTGCGCATAACAACCATGATGCTTTCATACAATCATCTCCTATGCATATTTTTCTGGTTTATTTGATTATTATCCCATGGTGAGACTTCTCCTGTCCAATGTATATTCTTGCAAGAATTGATGAATTATATTTATTGATGCATCTTTATAAATGGTATGTACCCACATACAAAAAAGGCGATTCTTGCGAATCGCCCTTTCTATCTACGCATTTTCGATTTTTCCTTATAGGAACTCTCACAGTTCTGCCTGAAGGAAACGTCTCTTTTTAGATGTGAACAATACCCAGTACGGTTGCACAGGCCAGGGTAATCCAGCTGAGGATCCACAGGTACGGGGTGCAGAACTTCAAATGTTCTTTGATGGATACGCCGGTGAGGCCAATCAGCAGGAAGGTGGTGGCGTTGTGGGGGGTAACCAGAATGGTGAAGTCCTTACCAATCAGCATAGCCATGGCAATGTCATGGGCACTGGCCGCGAAGCGTTCGCCCATGCTGAGAACCAGCGGCATGAAGCCGAAGAAGAAGGAGTCGGTGCCCAACAGCATGCCGATAGGACCGGACAGTGCGCCGATAACGATGGGCAGGTGAGCGCCTACTGCCTGGGGCATCAGGGCTACCAGGATGTTGGCAATGGAGGTCAGCATTTTAGTGCCATTCAGGATACCCAGGAAGATACCGGTGGTCAGCAGGATCATGGGGGTGGACAGGGCTGCAGCAGCATGGGAGGAAACGGCTTTCAGCTGTGCCTGGCCGCCTTTAAAGTTCACAGCCAGTACCAGAGCCAGGCCGATCATGAAAGCGCCGTACAGAGGAATCTTGGTCAGGCACATCAGCAGGATAACGCCAATGGTAACCAGAGCGTTGAACCAGATCAGTTTCGGACGCTTCAGGGCAGCTCTATCCGCAGCATTGCCGCTTTCATCCATTTCTTCGGACAGTTCAGCAGCTTTGCCGGTAGGATTCAGGCCAGCACCGCGTTTCTTTTCCATAATACCCAGGTAGGCGGCAAAAGCCAGAACCAGCACAATACCTACGCCCTGCAGGGGCAGCAGTTCTTGCCACAGTGCGTTTACGTCCGTGTTGGTAACGATAGCCGTACGGGCCGTAGGACCGCCCCAGGGAACCAGGTTCATGATACTGATGGCTGCGGAGATGATGCAGCCCAGCACTACCGGGCGGATATGCAGCTTCTTATACAGAGGCAGCATAGCGGGAACGGTGATCAGCATGGTGCCGGCAGTGGTGCCGTCCAAGTGGGCTACGGTAGCGATAACGCCGGTAGCAACGGTGATCAGCACAATGTTGCTGCCAGCCCGTTTTACCAGGAATTTGATCAGAGGATCAAACAAGCCCACGTCGTTCATAATACCGAAGTATACAATGGAGAACAGGAACAGCACAGCCGTGGACATGGTGGTGCCAACGCCCTTTTTCAGGAACTCGAAGATGGCCTCAGGAGCAAAGCCGCAAAGCAGGGCTGCCACAATAGGCACAACAACGAAGATAACCATAGCGTTGGCCTTGCCGGAAATCAGCAAGTACACAATCAAGAAAATCATTAACAAACCAACAATACCGAGAAACATGATTTTACCGCCTTTCGAACAGAGTACAAACTAAAACCTATGAGAGCTCGAACCTTTGTTACTGTAATTTTAGAACCTTCTGTCAAAGAGTACAAAGACGGATAAAGTTATACCTGCAATAAAAAAGAGTTATTGGAAAATTAGTTGCAATTTTGTATCCAGTGAAACAGGAAGGAATCATTTCCTAGAACTTTATTATACTACCCTATGCGGACTTTTCCGGCAATTTGTCCACAAATCCCTGGAACCCGCGCCCTCTGGCCCTTCCGGCCCCCAATTTTTACTAAAAATTTGCCGCAAAAAATAATAAAAATGGCTTTTGGGTTTATGGATAAAGCCCAAAAGCCATTACATTTTAGAATTTTACTTTTTCCCCAGCCGTTCCCTTACCTGCGCCAAACTCAGGTTCTGCTCCCTGGCAATCCGGGCCAGGTCTTCATACTCCACCTTTTCCCGGGTGACGCCATAGCCGGAAGCGGTTTTCACGTGTACCGGGCCAAACTCCGTAGGCTCCGTGCGAATGCTCCGTTCCAGGGTATACCGGCGGCTGGTGGTTTCCCGAATGCCCAGGGTGGTAGTGTGCCGGAACAGCAGCTGCACCAGCTTTTCCTTGTCTTTTTCCTGGCACATGACGGACAGCAGCACCCCCGGCCGGGATTTTTTCATTTGGATGGGGGTGGTGTAGACCTCCACCGCCCCAGCCGCAAAGAACTGTTCCTGGGCAAAACCCAGGGCTTCGGCGGTCATATCGTCCAGGTTGCATTGGAGTTCCACAATCTGGTCCCCGGCGTTTTCCGTTTCTCCCAGCAGCACCCGGACGCAGTTGGCGGCAGGGAAGTCCTTCTTCCCCATACCATAGCCAATGGCAGTGGTTTTCATCACAGGCATAGAGCCAAAACAGGTGGCAAAATGCTTCAGGAGGGCGGCCCCCGTAGGGGTGCACAGTTCTCCCTGGATACTGCCGCCGTACATGGGCACGTCTCGGAGAATCCAGGCCGTAGCCGGAGCCGGCACGGGCAAAATCCCATGGGCACAGCGGACCTGGCCGCTGCCCACGTGAATGGGGGAAACGATGACCTGTTCCGGAGCCAGCTTGGCCATCAGCAGGCACACGGCGGTAATATCCGCCACAGCGTCCAGGGTTCCCACTTCGTGGAAGTGAATCTGGGTCACGGGAATGCCATGGGTATGGCTTTCCGCTTCCGCAATCAGCTGGTACACCGCCAGGACGTCCTGTTTCACCCCTTCCGGTAGCTGAAGAGCCCCTACGATTTGGGCAATGTCCGCCAGGCTGCTGTGGTGATGGGTGTGAGCATGGTCGTGATGGTGCTCGTGGTCATGGTCATGGCCGTGATGGTGCTCGTGGTGGTGGTCATGCTCATGGTCGTGATGATGCTCATGGTCGTGGTCATGGTGGTGCTCGTGTTCAGGCTCCTGGTCGTGGTGGTGCGCCTCACCGGGCCAGTCTTCCGATTCTTCTTCCACCCCGTCCACCTTGACGGTAACGTGGGTGCCGCAGATGCCGCACTTGGCCGCAGCTTCCTTCTGTATCGTAACCTTGGGAATCCCCAGGCTATTCATTTCCTCAATAAAGCTGTCCGGATCCGGCAGCAGTTCCAAAAGGGCCGCCGTCAGCATATCCCCGGCGGCGCCCATGCCGCAGTCGATATAGATTGTCTTCATCGTTTCGCCTCCATATGGTTGATGCGGCTGGCCAGAAACCCAGCCCCAAAGCCGTTGTCGATATTCACCACGGATACCCCGCTGGCGCAGGAATTCAGCATGGACAAAAGTGCCGACAGCCCGTGGAAGGACGCGCCGTAGCCCACACTGGTGGGCACTGCAATCACCGGACAGTCTGCCAGACCGCCAATGACACTGGCCAGGGCCCCTTCCATGCCTGCCAAGGCAATGATCACGCTGGCATCCATAATTTCGTCCAAATGGGCCAGCAGCCGGTGCAGGCCAGCCACCCCCACGTCGTACAGCCGGGTGACCTGGTTGCCCAGCACCTCCGCCGTGAGAGCCGCTTCTTCCGCCACCGGAATGTCGCTGGTGCCGCCCGTAGCCACCACAATGGTGCCCAGGCCGCTGGGCTGGGGCAGCTCCCCGATAATGCCCACCCGGGCGTCCGCATGGTAGTCCAGCTGCACCTGCCGGCCCACAGCTTCCGCCGCCTCCGGGGAAAGCCGGGTAATCAGGATGGGGTCCCCGCTCCGCTGCTGCAGCACCTGGACAATGGCCACCATCTGCTCCGCCGTTTTTCCGGCGCCGTAAATCACTTCTGCCGCCCCCTGGCGCAGTTTCCGGTGAAGATCCACCTTGGCAAAGCCAATATCTGCAAAGGGTGCTTCCTTTAGTTTTAGTTCCGCCTCTGCCACAGAAACCCGGCCGTCCCGGACCTCCTGAAGCAGTTTCCGTACGTCACTCATGCCGGGCCTCCAGGTCCAGCAGCACGTCCGTGTACAGGGTCTTCAGCTGCTTCACAATGGCCAGCCGGTGCGCCAACAATTTTTCCAGCTGGTCCGCCGGCAGCTGGAGCTTGGCCGTATTCCCCAGACTCCGCACCCGAAAGTCCGTAAACCCCAGGGAGAACAGGTAGTTTTCCGCCTGTTCTGTCCGGGCCAGCTTTTCCGCCGTAATGGTCTCCCCAGTAGGAATCCGGGTGGCCAGGCAGGCGTAGGAAGGTTTGTCCCAGGTAAAGAGCCCGGCAGCCTTGGACCGCTTCCGGATTTCCGTCTTGGTGAGCCCGCACAGCCGCAGAGGGGACAGCACGGACAGCTCCTGCAAAGCCTTCATCCCCGGCCGGTCCGCCGCATCGTCGGAGGCATTGGTGCCGTCCAACAGCGTGGTGTACCCGTCCTGGGCCGCCTGTTTGCCAATGCCCGTAAAGATGACCTGCTTGCAATAGTAGCAGCGGTTTTTCGGATTGGCCACGACCGTTTCATTTGCCAGCACATTCGCCTGCATAATGGTCAGCTTGGCTCCCACCTGTTTCGCTAGTTTTTGCGCATCTTCTAGCTCAAACTGGGGCTGGAAAGCGGATTTTACGTAATAGGCATGGACATCTGCCCCATTTTGCAGGGCCGCGTACAGCAGATAGGAAGAATCCACCCCGCCGGAAAACGCCAGGGCCACCTTGGGATGGTCCTTAAAAAATTCAGCCAGTTCCATGTTTCACCTCATAAGATAGATAGCAAAGCGGGCAGCCATGCCTTTGGCACAGCCGCCCCACAAGATTTATTTTTTCAAAAGTGACGCCCGAACTACGCCCTTGGGGTCTTTCACCAAGAGCCGCACCAGCCAGATGACCAGGCCCAGGGCCACCACCGACAGCCCCAAAAAGCTGTCGTTAAGCATGGCCTCCGGTGCCGGGGTAAAATACCCTGCACCTTCCTCCAGATACCCAAAAATAGCGTCCCCCAGCCACATGATGGAAGCGCCCCAGTACAGCCAGCACAGGGTGCTCACCTGCATGTCATCCTGAGGTGCCTGCCGGTACCAGACCACCGTGCTGATAATAGCCGCAAACACCGTAAGCAGCAGCGTCATAGCTTACTCCTTGACCGTTACCAGCTCCGCCTTGGGAGCCCGGCGTTCCAGCACGTGGCTGACCAGCAGCATACCGCACCAGACCAAAGTAATGAGAGCCGCCATGGTAACCCCTACCGTCGCCATTTCCTTCAGCATTTCCGCTGTGCTGGCCGGATCACTGGCCGCCGTCAGGAACGGGAACCAGGGCACCACTTCCCCGTGCCAGACATGTTCAAAAGCCAGCAGGGCAGAGCCGCCCCAGAGCATTTTATTCAGCCAGCCCAGTTTCTTGGAAAAGGGCACCATTTCCGCAGCCGCAAAATGCTGCCCGTCAGTAACCACCTTTACTGCCTCCTGGGTTTCTTCTTTTCTTTTTGCCAAATGCGTCAGCGCCGTGGTTACCACAGCTTCCGTCATCGGAACAATAAAACATGCCATATTAAAGCCTCCCCTAACTAAAAATCTGCTTGGCCGCCTGGGAGCACCGCCCCCAAAGGCAGAAAAAGGCATACAGCTTCTCGTCTGAAAAGCCGCATGCCTTCTTAGCATACAAATCATGGAAATTCCAACTGCTGCACAGCAGGACGCTTCTGCGTCCCAACCCCAGCTTCCTGCTGGAGAATACATAAAAATTATACCGCAAGCCTTGGTATTCGTCAACTTTTGGTTATACTACTGCAAGGCTTTAATCTGCTCTACGGCACTTTGAATCAGATGGGCAGGAGAAAAGTCCGTCACCCCTACAATCACATTGTCGCAGTGGTTGAAAGGAATCAGCACCCGCACCGCCTGACTTTGTCCTACCGCCCGAGCCATAACAGGCGTAATCTCCCCGTAGAGCGAATCCGCGATCACAATCCCCAAGGGACCCGCAATCACGTCCGCCTTCCGGCAGCCCACCACCACCGCATTCTCCCCGGTGGCCGCAATATCCGCTCCCGCCTTCAGCATAGCCCCAGTGGCCGCACTGTTGGTGCCCACCGCCGTTACCTCTACTTCTGGCAGCTCCCGCTTGAGCGCATTCACCAGCTGCCGGCCAATCCCGCCCCCTTGGGCATCAATCACCAGTATCTTCACGCCAATCCCTCCTGGCTGCTAAAATCGTATAAAAACTTGCTAGTCCTATTATACCTGTACAAGAGAGCGGAGACAACGAGGAGCGGCAAATCCCCAAACTCCGAATCAGGTAATAGGCGCCGGGTTAAAGATACACAGGTCGTTGTGAAAGCCATAAATATCGCTATAGGGCTGTTTAACGCCGCTGGCCACGTCCAAAATGAAGTTAAAGATTTCGGTTCCCACTTCCGGAATGGTCTTTTCACCAGTAGCCACACCGCCTGCAGAAATATCAATCAAATCAAACCATTTATCCTTCATTTCATTCCGGCTGCACACTTTAATGACAGGAGCCACCGAAAGGCCATAAGGTGTTCCCCGTCCCGTCGTAAAAACCTGCAAACCAATACCGGAAGCTAGTTGACAGGGACCACAGACAAAATCAGACGCAGGTGTTGCCGCATAGATCAACCCATGTTTTGTAGGTTTTTCCGCCGGTGAAAGCACTTCCACAATGGGGCTGCTGCCGCTTTTGGCAATAGACCCCATGGCCTTTTCGACGATATTGGCCAAACCGCCTTTTTTGTTGCCTGGGGTAGGATTGGCGTCCCGGTCCACGCCTCCCTGGGCCAGATAATTATCATACCATTTCATTTCTGCGGCCAGTTTGTCCCGCACCTGTGCATTCACGCAGCGGGCTGCCAGCATATGCACTCCATCCCGCACTTCCGTTACTTCGCTGAACATGGCCGTTCCGCCGCCTTTGACCAGCAAATCTGCCGCATAGCCAACGCTGGGATTAGCAGTTAAGCCAGAAAACGCATCGCTGCCCCCGCATTGCAGGCCAATAACCAATTCACTTAGGGGCAGTACTTCCCGCTTTCTTTGGTTCAGTCGTTCCAGTTTTTTCTGGGCCATGGCCAAAATAGCATTCATCATAGCCTCGTGCCCAGGATAATCCTGAAGGGTCAAACAATTGTCCCCATTGATTTCTTCCGGTTCCAGCAGCCGGTCATAGGTCAGCTTTTCACAGCCCAGCCCTACTAGCATGATTTCCCCGCCAAAATTCGGATGGCGAATCAGATTACGGACAGCACGAATGGGCAACACCGCCAAAGGCGCATTAATAGCTACCCCACAGCCGTAAGGATGATTTACCGCCACCACATCTTCCACATTGGGATACAAAGGCAGCAGTTCCTGTTTAATTCTCTGCACAGCCGCATTTACCACACCCGCTGCGCATTGCACTGTGGTGACAATCCCCAGCAGATTACGGGTACCCGCAGGACCAACTGCATTGCGGTACCCCAGCCAAGTAGTACGGGGCGGATCCGGCAACTGCTCCTTAGCCACAATATGAGTGGCATAGGGCATATGTTCCAGGCCTGGGCTTTCCGGGAGTTCCAGCATATGTTCATTAATCCAACTGCCCACTGGAATATCTTTGTTGGCATAGCCCAGCACCACACCATAGCGGATAACAGGCTCCCCCTTGGGAATATCCACCAAAGCAATCTTATGAGACTGAGGAATGGGTTCCCGGGAAATCACTCCGGGAACGACTTCTGTACCCGCGGATAAATCATGCACAGCAATGCCTACATTATCCTTATCCGTTACTTTAATAATTAAAGGAGCACTCATGCTATTTTCTTCCTTTCATTTCATACGCTTTAGCGAAACGTCTTGTCCGCATAAGCCTGGAGCTCTGCCCGGCAATCGGGATGGGTTACGGCAATCATGGCCTGGGCGCGTTCTTTCAGGGACAGACCGGTCAAATGGGCCACGCCATACTCGGTAGCCACGTTCTGAACCAGGGCTCTGGGAGCGGAAATGGTGCTGCCTGCGGGGATGGTAGGCAAGATGTTGGAATGGCGGACGCCCTGTTTATCCACCCGGGAGGACTCGATGCAGATGTAGCCTGCGCCGCCCCGGGACAGGAAGGCGCCTTCCAAAAAGTCCAGCTGGCCGCCGGTGCCGGAAAGCTGCCGGGTGCCCACGGATTCAGCATTTTCCTGACCCATCAGGTCCAGCTGCACGCCGCCGTTGATGCTGATATAATTGGAAATGTTTTCCATCACCCGGGGATTATGGACGTAGTCCACTTCTGCCGGGTAGAACAGTTCGGGTTTTTCCTGAAGCCAATTATACAGCTCCTGGCTGCCGCTGGCCAGGTTCCAGGTGGACAGGCCGGTACGAACTTCCTTTTTGGCGTTGGTGAGCTTGCCGGCCTTATAGAGAGCCAGGAAAGCGTCACTGATGGTGCCAGTATGGCAGCCCAGGTTTTCCCGGTCGCTTTTGGCCAAGAGCTGAGCAATGGTAAAGGGAATGGTCCCTACCCCCAAACTCAGGGTAGCACCATTCGGAATCTCAGCCACTACATTTTGGGCAATCTGGATATCGGCTGCAGAAGGCTGCCGGTAGCCGGAGGTGATTAACGGGCCGTGTTCCCCTTCCACCAGGTAATCAGCATCCTCAATAGATACCCGGTGGGAACCGTCCACGCCCTGGAGGGTGGGCAGCTTTTCGTTGATTTCAAAGATAACGGTCCGAGCTTTTTGGATAATGGTTTTCCAGCAGTAGCTGGCAAGCCCCAGGCCGCAGTACCCATTGGCGTCGGGCCTAGAAACCGGCACAATGGCCACGTCCACTTGCAGGTAGTCCCGGTACATTTCCGGCAGCAGCCGCAGAATCATGGGCACAAAGTGCAGCCGCCCCTGGGTGAACAGCTTCCGTTCGTAGGCTCCCAAATGCCAGCTGTAGTACTGGAAATGCTTCATTTCCGGGTCACAGTCCACGGTATGGATAATGGGCTGGTACACCAGTCCGCCCCGGATTTTTACGTCCGTCAGCTCATCCCGGCGGTCCGCCAGGGCCTGGTCCATGAGCTCGGCAAAGCCGCTGCCGAAGCCAAAATCCACCCAATCCCCACTTTGGATTACTTTTGCCGCTTCTTCCGGTGTTTTCAGCTTATTTTGATAGGTTGTAAGCATATACGGCCTCTTTTCCTTGTTGTTCTTTCCCTTCTCTAAAAGAAAACATACTGAATCCCTCTCATCAAGGGATTCAGCATGTTTAAGAGGGATCATTCTATCTTAAGGAGTATTTATGTAATGAACGATTTTGTTATTCGGTCAAGTGGAAAGAGAAGCCTCCCCACTCACCTTGCAAATAAATAAACTTGATTTTTCCATTCTCATTGCGACGGATGGTGTCTTCCTGAAAGGTAATACCTTTCTTGGCCAAGTCTGCCATAGCAGCTTCCACATTTTCCGTTTGCAGGGCGATATGACCATGGGTGCCCCGCCGGGGATTTTTCATCACTTCAAAAGCTGAGCCTACAAAAATATGGGAATCATTTTCAGCCCCCGGCTCCATATTAAACAAACTGCATAATAGGGAAACCAGACTTTTGGCCTCAGCTTCATCGGCGCAATTGATTCCCACATGTTTTAACCGATAACTTACTTTTCCCTCCATGTGAACCTCCTTAGTCCTTCACTTCCAGGATTGCACCTTTATCGGCAGAAGATACCAAGGCAGAATATTTCTTCAAGAGAGGAGAGGTAGCTTTCACCACTGGTTTAAAGTGCTTGCGACGCTTCTCCATTTCTTCTTCAGAAACATCTACCGTAAGGGAACGGTTGGGAATATCAATATGAATTACATCTCCATCTTCCAATAGGCCAATGGGACCGCCTGCAGCGGCTTCCGGAGAAATATGGCCGATACAGGGCCCACGGGTGGAGCCAGAAAAGCGCCCGTCCGTAATGAGGGCTGTACTCTCGTCCATACCCCGGCCTACCAGAAGTGCCGTTACCAGGAACATTTCCCGCATGCCGGGACCGCCTTTAGGCCCTTCATACCGCAGCACAATAACTTCACCAGGATGGATATCTCCAGCTTCCAACGCTGTAATGGAATCTTCCATACTGTCAAAGACCCGTGCCTTCCCAGTAAACTGGTGCATGGAGGGTTTTACCCCGCTGGCTTTCACCACAGCTCCATCAGGGGCTAGATTACCATGGAGAATGGCAATACCGCCCTGCTTGTTTTTGGGTTTGCTTCTGGGGAAAATTACATCATTTTCCACCAACGGCTGGGCTTCCAAAATTTCTTTAATGGTATGCCCGGTTACCGTCAGTTGGGAATCATCAATCTTATCTTGGATGGCCTTCAGTACTGCAGGAATACCACCAGCATCATGGAGCACATCCACCGCATATGCGCCAGAAGGACGCAGATTGCACAGATAAGGCACATCCCGGCTGATCCGGTCAAAATCCTTCAGATCCAAATCCACCTTGGCTTCATGGGCGATGGCCATCAAATGCAGTACCGAGTTGGTAGAAGCCCCCAGGGCCATAACGGCTTTAACCCCATTCAGCAGCGCCTGTTTGGTCAGTATCTTTCGGGAGTTCAGATTTTCCCGGACTTCTTCCACAATGCGTCTGCCACTGGCCCGTGCCAGCCGTTTCTTTTCGGAAGATACGGCTGGAGCTGTTCCCATTCTAGGCAAGGTCAAACCCAATACTTCTGCCAACGCAGACATAGTATTGGCCGTACCAAACATGGAGCAGGAACCCACCGTTGGCAGGGAAGCCATTTCCATTTTCTGCAACTCTTCAAAAGACATTTTTCCCACCTGATACTGGCCTACGAATTCCCGCAGATTGCTCAGGCAGATATTGTCCTTGCCGCAGCCCTTGCCTGCCAGCATAGGGCCGCCAGTTACCACAATGGCCGGAATATCCAGCCGCGCAGCAGCCATCAGCATGCCGGGGACAATTTTATCACAGGAAGCAATCAGCACAACCCCGTCCAGCTGGTTGCCTTCCACCACTGCTTCCACCGAATCAGCAATCACTTCCCGGCTGGGCAGAGAATACCGCATCCCACAGTGACCTTGGCACAGGCCATCGCACAAGGCAATGGTGTCAAATTCCCGGGGCAGGCCGCCTGCCGCCAAGATACCATCGCTGACTTCCCGGGCGATTTCCCGCAGATGAATATGACCGGGGACCAGTTCGCTAAAGGAGTTGGCAATACCAATCATAGGCTTGTGGAAGTCTTCTTCTTCCAGGCCCATGCTATATAGTAGGGCCCGGTTGCCGCTGCGGTCCACTCCGTTGACCAGAATGCCGCTGCGGTTGTGTTTATAAATCATATCATTTTTATCACTCATGGAGACACCTTCTTCCATTCATATCATTTAAATTTATCGATGCTCCTAAAGTTCCAGGCCTTTTTCGAAAGCCTTTTGGTTGCTGTCAATAACCTTCTGTTTCCCGCCAAAACGGGCAATGATGCCCTGCTTGACGCTTTCCGGCTTCAGCAGCCCGGTCTTCTTCATCATGGCACCCAAGGCAATAAAGTTGGCACTTTGGATGCTCCCCAGTTCTACAGCCAGCTGGCGGAAAGGATAACCCAGCGCTGTGCCTTTGGCACCTGCCTTGGGTTTTACTTCGTCAGAATCGTAGAACACCAGGGTATCATCTGTAAAGCTGTCCACATACCGGTCATAGGCTACTTGGGCCAGGCACAGGATAATGTCGGGCACCGCAATGTTGGGATAGCCAATCAGTTCATCGCTTAAGATAACATCCGTCTTGGTAAAGGTCCCGCGGGCTTCTGAGCCGTAGGAAGCACTCATGGTTGCGTTCAGGCCTTCTTCATGCAGGGAGGCTTGGCCCATGACTTCACCCACGGACACAACCCCCTGGCCGCCTACACCGGACAATACGATTTCTTTTTTCATCTTTATCCCTCAACTTCCTGCGCATCGATAATCTTCTTGTAGCTGGTATAGTAGTCTTCCCGGGGCGCATTCTTCAGGCAGCCTACCACCAGTTTCCCAGCCAGTTCTTCTTCCGTCATTTTGGCGGCCTGGGCCACCGTGACGCTCTGGTCGTTCATCAGTTTCATCATCTTGGAAGCTTCGCCCAGCTTGTTGAACTTGCCATAGTGGGTGGGGCAGTCGGACATGACCTCAATCAGGGAGAACCCTTGTACCTGCATCCCTTCCTTGATCAATTTACGGATCAGTACGGGATTGTAGACAGTAGCACGGCCTACATAGGATGCACCTGCCGCAATGGCCAGCTTGCAGATATCGAAATTCTGTTCTACATGGCCGTAGGGAGAGGTTTGGGTAATGCTGTGGGTAGGGGTGGTAGCGGAATACTGGCCGCCGGTCTGCCCATAGTTGTAGTTGTTGGAGATAATGGCCGTTACGTTGATGTTACGCCGGGCTGCATGGATCAGATGGTTGCCGCCGATGGTGGTGCCGTCCCCGTCGCCCATGGTGCACAGCACGTGCAGGTCCGGGTTGCCCAGGGCTACGCCCGTAGCGGCTGCCAGGGCACGGCCATGGGTTACGTGCATGCAGTTGATGTCCAGATAGTCGTCCACACGGCCAAAGCAGCCGATGCCGCTGACCAGGGCAATATCATGCTTGTCCAGGTCCAGGTCCGCCATGACCTGGGCAATGGATTGCAGGACAATACCGTGCCCGCACCCGGCACACCAGGTATGGGGCAATTTATTGAACAGCATATAATCCTTATACGATTTCATTATTTCGTACCTCCCTTGTAAGCATCCACAATCTGCTGAGGAGTAATCAGTACGCCATCCGTCCGGTTGGCCTGGATTACCTGGCAGCCATAGTCGTTGAACTTCCGGACTTCACCGGCCAATTGGCCCATGTTCAGTTCGGCAACCACCACGGTCTTGGCTTGTTTCAGGGCTTCCCGGATTTCCTTTTCCGGCATGGGCCATACGGTTACCAGCTGCAGCAGCCCGGCCTTGATGCCCTGCTTGCGCAGCAGCTGTACGGCGTTCAGGGAACTCCGCACAGAGCAGCCAAAGGAAATCAGGATTACCTCAGCATCTTCCAGCTGGAATTTCCGGGTAATGGTAATGTCATCCACGTGTTTTTCAATCTTGTCCAGCAGGTAATGGGTTACCCGGTTGATGTTTTCCGGGGAGGGGTTGAATTCACCCTTTTCGTTATGGGTAGAACCGGTGGTGCGCATCAGGAGGTTTCTGTCCCCTACAGCCACCATGGGCGCCACTTCCGCGTTTTCATAGTTGTACGGCCGGAAGTCCTTTTGGGCAGTGCCAGGAGCCGGGGCCTTGCGGTTTACGATTTCTTCCGGTTTTACCGGGTGGATGGTCAGGGTTTCCCGCAGGTGCCCCACCACTTCATCGGCCAGGAAAATTACCGGGGTACGGTATTTTTCGGCCAGGTTGAAGGCCGTAATGGACAGGTCGTAGCAATCCTGTACGGAGGAAGGAGCCAGGGCAATGATGCTGTGGTCCCCATGGGCTCCGTACCGGGCCTGCATCAGGTCGCCCTGGGCCGGTTTCGTAGCAGCACCGGTGGACGGGCCGCTACGCTGCACATCGTATACCACACAGGGCAGTTCAGACATGATGCCCAGGCCCAGGTTTTCCTGCATCAGGGAGAAGCCAGGGCCGCTGGTAGCGGTGAAGGCCTTCTTCCCAGCCAGGGAAGCACCCAAAAGGGCTGCCATGGAGCTCAGTTCATCTTCCATCTGGATATAAATACCGCCGTGGCGGGGCAGTTCCTTGGCTGCGCTTTTGGCAACTTCTGAACTGGGAGAAATAGGATAGCCTGCGAAAAAGCGGGCTCCGGCAGCAATGGCGCCGGCGGTCATTGCTTCGTTACCTTCCATGAATTTCTTTTCTTCTTTAGCCATTCTATTTGACCTCCACTTCTATAGCAAAATCAGGACAGCGCATCTGACACAGTTTGCAGCCAATGCAGTCCTCCGGACGGGCAACTACCGGATAGTCCCCGTACTTTTGATCAAACACCTGTTTGGGGCACAGTGCCGAGCAGATTCCGCACTGTTTGCAAAGCTTATCAGTGATGATAACGTCAAATTTCCCTTCCATGGTATCCCTCCAAATATGACCTGATTTCAGCAGGTTAAGTAATGTCGTTATCCCTTATGGGGATGGTTGATAATATATAAAGGTTCTTTGCCTTGCAGCAGATCATCTATAGCCTGAGCGCAATTCATAGCTACAGCCGTTACTGCTTCTTCACTGAGCGCAGCCGTATGCGGCGTCCCGATAAAGTTGGGCAAGGTAAACAGCGGATTATCCGAAGTTGGCGGTTCTTTTTCATATACATCCGTTCCAGCAGCGGCAATCTTATGGTTTTTCAAAGCTTCATAAACAGCTTCTTCATCCCAAATAGCACCCCTGGAAACATTTAATAAAATGCCTGTTGGCTTCATATGGGAAATGGATTCCGCATTCAGAATATGAAACGTGCCCTGATTTAACGGCAGATGGGGTGAAACGATATCAGCCTGTTCCATCAGTTCGTCCAAAGTATCTACAAATTCGATCCAATCCGGGAATTTGCTGCGGTCTACAAACTTGTCATAGACCAGAATCTTCATTTGGAACCCGAAGTGGGCAATTTTCACAGCTTCCATACCTATGGGTCCAATGCCAATGCTGCCGAAGGTTTTGTACCGGGCTTCATGGGTTTCTACCGTATCCCGGCTTTTCCAGTTTCCTTGCTGTACTTGATTGTTCAGCTGGGGAATCTGACGCAGGCAGGCAAGTGCCAGCGTAATGGCATGTTCTGCCACTGAATAGGTATTGCAGCCCCGGGCCAGAGTGACTGTAACGCCCTTGGCATCACAGGCCGGCAGGTTGATATTGTCATACCCGATGCCATAACGGGCAATGATTTTCAAATTTTGGGCAGCCCCAATCACAGCTGGCGTATATTTTTCCGTGCGGGCAATAACTGCATCCACAGTGGCTATGGCTTTTTTCAGGGTTTCCTCATCGCTGCCGGGTAATTCCACCAGTTCATAGCCTTTCTCCAATAGGAAATCTCGAGCTTTTGGTTTTAAGGCTTTCGGAACCAAAATTTTGTACATACACAGGCACCTCCTAAACAGCTGCAGAAACAAGTAAGAAAAATGTTTTTATTCACTGCTAATAAACATATTCTTATATTTATTAGTTTAAATACATGGCTTTTAAATTCTTTTACTAGAAAATTCCTAACTTTCTTTTATCTCTCGACTTTATTGTAAAAGGAAAGCAACTATAATTCAAATTGTTAATATTTAGTATTAGACTTAATTTTTTTAACTAGAAATCTATTTGAAATTATAAAAGGAGGAACTTAACCATAAATTCCTCCTTTTGAAATATTAGATGAAATACTGGGCAACCAGCAATTCAAATAGACCAAAGAAAGCCATGATCAAAGAAACTGCTGTCTTACAAGATAATTGTTCCTTCAGGTCAGAAACCCCAAACAGTCCGTTCCAAACCCAGAAACCGGAGTCGGTGAAATAACCAAAGGAAATGGCACCAACGCAGCAGGACAGGGACATCAGCAGCGGGCTGATGGTCAGCTGCCCCATCAACGGCATGGTCAGGGAAGCCGCCGTAACAATAGCCACCGTTGCGGAGCCCAGCACAATACGCATCAAAGCTGCAATGCAGAAGGGAATCAATACCGCAGGAATGGGCATAGCCACAACCATGGAGCCCAGGATGTTGCCAATACCGGACATCCGAACCACATAGCCCAGGGAACCGCCTACACCTGTAATCAGCATAATGATGCCGGTATCTTTAATTCCGTCGTTCATGATGTTCAATACTTCCTTGGTATCTCTATCAGGGACTAAGCCATAGATGGCAATCAGCGTACCAATCATCAGTGCCACAATGGGGCTGCCCAGCAGGGCAATCAGTGGATAATAGGACGCGTCCTTAGGAATCCCCACTAAATCCAATACCGTTTTCATTAAAATCAGCAGAATAGGAATCACAATAGGCGCTGCGGAAATAGCCAGGCCCGGCAGGTCCGTACGATTCAGGAACTTGTCCAACAATTCAGTAGAAGCCTGTCTAAATTGGGTAGGATCGGAAGGACGAACGTATTCATCATCTTCGTTTACAACTTGATAAATCTTTTTGCCGATCCATTTGCAGTAAGGGATGATAATCAGCAACATAGGAATAGAAAGTAAGGCACCACCAGCAATCATCTGTCCCACATCCACGTTCAGCATACCGGCTGCGGCCAAAGGTCCAGGAGTCGGAGGCACTAGAGAGTGGGTCAGCTGCAGGCCGCAGGCCAGGGACAAGCCCAAACCTATAACAGATTTACCTGTTACCTTGGAAATAGCCTTGCACAGAGGGCAGAGCATAACCACCGCAGAGTCAGCAAATACGGGAATGGAAACTACCCAACCGGTAACCCCCAGGGCCCATTCTTCATTGCCCTTCCCTACCAATTTGATAAAGCTGACGGCCAACCGTTCAGCAGCGCCGGACTTTTCCAGTACAGCACCCATCATTACACCTAGCCCAATGATAATACCTGTGCTAGCTAAGGTATTGCCAAAGCCACTGCTGATGGCGTTGATTACGCCCACAATCGTATGACCATCAGCAGCCTTTACCGAAACAATGGGCATGCCGCCAATAATACCTGTAATTAATGCTGCCAAAAGCATGGCGATAAAACTATGAACTTTTGTTTTAGCCACCAGGATAATCATCGTAATAATCCCGATGCCCAGGCCCAAAAGCATTCTTGTCGATTCAGCCATTTATAATACCCCTTTTCTCATAATCGGTTTGCCGTGAATAGTTTCTTCTGCCAATGCTTGCTGTTTTTGCACAAAGTATCGCTCCAGGCAAAAACAACCGTGTTCTCTTTACCGTACCAGGCAGGGAGACTTGGCATCGAATTTCCAACCCGGAATCAAGTACTGCATGGTAATAGAATCATCACGACCGCCCAGGCAGTGCTGCTTATAAAGCTCATGAGCTTTCAGGACCTGTTCCCGGTCAACTTCTACGCCCAGGCCCGGCTTAGCCGGCACCCGAATACCGCCATCCTTGATTTGCAGGGGTTCCTTAGTCAGACGTTCAGTGCCTTCCTGCCAAATCCAGTGCGTATCCAATGCATTGTACTCACCGGGTACAGCAGCACCTACCTGCACACACATGGCCAAAGAAATATCAAAATGGTTATTGGAATGGCTGCCCCAGGTATAGCCGAAATCATGGCACATTTGGGCAACCCGTACAGAGCCATTCATGGTCCAGAAATGGGGATCCGCCAAAATAATATCTACAGCTTGACTTTCCAGAGAATGGCCCACCTGACGCCAGTCCGTGGCAATCATGTTGGTAGCCGTAGGGAAACCCGTCTTTCTGCGGAATTCACTCATAATTTCCCGGCCAGAATACCCATCTTCTGCGCCGCAGGGATCTTCACAATAGGTCAGGATACCATGCATATCGGACACATAGCGCACCGCATCTTCCAGGTGCCAGGCACCGTTGGGATCCAGATCCATCCGAGCATCCGGGAAAGCTTTTTTCATAGCCTTGATGACTTTCATTTCTTCATCTCCGGCTAAAACGCCGCCCTTCAGTTTGAAGTCCTTGAAACCGTATTTTTCCTTGGCGGCCTTGCACAGAGCAACTACTGCCTCTGCATCCAGGGCTTCTTCATCCCGCAGCCGGTACCAGTCGCAATCAGCAGCTGTTTCTCCCCGGTAGGGCAAATCCGTCTTTTTCCGATCACCTACAAAGAACAAATAGCCCAGAAACCGGACAAAATCTCTCTGCTGCCCATTGCCCAGCAGCCGGCAAACCGGTACTTCCAAATACTTACCCAGCAAATCCAGACAAGGGGTTTCAATGGCGGTCAGTACATGAACACCCGTTCTCAAATCAAAGGTTTGATTCCCGCGCACATCTTTTTCTCCAGATTTATCCAGCTCTGCCTTCACCGTAAGCAAGGTATTGCGATAATCAGAAGCCTTAGTACCCACCACCAGCTCGGCAACCTTTTCCAATGCCTTGGTAATCTTAGGACCGCCGGGGACTTCCCCCACTCCCGTATTGCCTTCCGAATCCGTAAGGATAACAATGTTTCTCGTAAAATAAGGAGCATGGGCTCCGCTCAGGTTTAACAGCATGCTGTCGTGACCTGCCACAGGGAATACTTCCATTTTGGTAATAACCGGGATCATTAATGTGTTCCTCCTCCAAAGTTTTCAATCTGAATCCATTCGCGCGAATTCGAATTGTTGGGAATTTCAGTTTTTTCCTAGGAAAGTTATCCGAATATTCCACATATCCATTGACATCATTGTAACGAGGATGCTATTATAATGCAAATTGTTAATATTTATATTTGAACTTAGTTTTTCTAAGAGGTGAGGTGCGCCATGGACCTAAAACAGATTGAATACATTGTGAAAATTGCCGATACAGGGAGTATTACCAAAGCAGCAGAACAATTATTCGTCACCCAATCCGCGCTAAACCAGCAGCTGTTAAAGCTGGAACACCAACTGGGGATTCCCCTGTTCTACCGCCGGTCCCACGTCCTGGTCCCCACAGATGCAGGAAAGGTCTACCTGCGCTATGGTCGTCATATGCTGCAGGAAAAACGGGAAGCTTATAATATCATTAATGACCTGGCAAATAACAAAAAAGGCCACTTTACCCTGACTTTTTCTCGGGAAAGGGGCCTGGATATGCTGGTTGCAACCTATCCCTATTTTCACAAGGAATTTCCTGGCATCATCCTGGAACCCCAGGAAATGCACGTGCACCAGCAAATTGGGCAAATTCTAAAGGGCTATGTAGATATGGGAGTTGTTACCATCGAAATGACCGATAAAATACCCAATCTGGTATACGACCACATTCATTACGAACCCATCCTGCTGGCCATTCCACGCTCCTCCCCTCTGGCCACTAACGCAGCACCTCCTGGTACCTTTCTAGAAGACCTCCCTTATCTTGATTTAAAGCTTTGCAAAAATCTGCCCTTTGTTCTCATTTTTAAAAATTCCACTATGCGCAGCATCATTGACAACGTATTTGCCAAAAACAATTTTCACCCTTCCGTACTGTTTGAGTCCTCTAGTGTTCGTGCCCTTTTAACCATGGTACAAAACAATATGGCCTGTACCCTTACCTCCAGTGGCTACTACAATGGACAAGAGGACATTGCCTTTTTTCGAATTCCTGGGGATCCCACCTGGGAAATGTGCTGCGTGTACAAACGGGATGCCTATCTAAGCCAGGCCATGATCTATTACAAAGACTTGATTAAAAAGTATTATCACAGAGAACAGACTAAAATTTCCGCAATTGATGATTGAATCAGAGCGAAAAAACAATATTTTGGAAACTAAACAAAAAAAGGACTTGTACTGGCATTAGCTTACCGGTAAAAGTCCTTTTGTTGTTTATGTCTTATATCCGTTCTTTTGCAGGCTGCAAGTCTCAAGCCTTAATTCAATCGGATTCTTTCAATTTGCTGCCCTTCACAACCTTTTCCACCCAGTCCACCACAATTTCATCCGCCGGCAGCCAATTCACAGTATGCAGCTGTTCCCGGGTAAGCCACTGCGCCGCCAGATGTTCCAGCAGGGTCAATTTCCCTGCGTTAACCTGGCAGAGATAACAGGCCATGGACAGGTGGAAAGTAGGGTAATCATATTCCACCGTACCCAAATACGGTCCTACGGCAATGTCCGTTTCCAGTTCTTCCCGGATTTCCCGGCGCAGGGCTGCTTCTGGGGTTTCTCCGGTCTCCACCTTGCCGCCGGGGAATTCCCACTGGCCTTTGAATTCTCCATAGCCTCGTTCGGTGGCAAAGATTTTTATGGGCTGCTCCAGATTATCGGCGATTACCGCCGCCACAACACGAATTGTTTTCATAGCTTCTCCTTATTGGGCCAAAAGTTTTCCGGTCTGCCGAATGAGCTTGGCCGGAATGGGCCGCTCCAGACGCCAAATAATGTTCATGGGGCTGCTGCCCTGGTGGCTCCGGTATTCGGCTTTGCCCAGGTAGACAAAGGGGGCCGTGCCGGTCTGGTCTTCGTTGTATTCCCGGACAAAAAGAAGAATCTTGGAGCCCAGGGCTTTGTGATGGATGTACCGCTGGCCCGTTTTTGACGTTTCAGAAGTGGTACTCTGGCTTTGCCAGTGGAACAGGTGCTCGTTGATGGAGTAGTCCGCATACATGGTGGTAGGGGAATAATCCTTATCCGCCTTGTTCAGGGTATTGATAAAGAAGTCCAGTTTCCGGTCAGGCAGATAGCAGACCCCCTGGCGCATGGACTTGACCTTATCCGCATGGCCCAGGGCCACCAAAATCTGGTCCTTGGTGTAATGGCAGTGGAGGTCCAGCGGGCAAACAAAACCCAGGTCAACGCTCTCGTCCACAAAATCCAGGTGGTCCAGGTTGTATTGCAGGATATCGCAAATTTCCCGGCACAGGGTTGGATTCTGCTTAATAGAAGCCATATCACCGTCCAGATTGCCATAATCATGCGGATTCTTGGTACTGGTGGAAGTCCAGATGGTATACTGGAACATTTGCAGCAGCAGGCGGCGCTCTGCCCCTTGGGCGGCCCCTTCCACAGCAGCCTCAGGAGAAAGCTCTGAGAGGAGGGTCTTAATCCATCTTCGGGAATCAATGGCACAGATCTTAGCCAGCGCTTTGGTCAGTTCCTGCTCCAGGGGTTCCTGGAAATCCGCCCCTTTGTCCGCTTTCACGCAGAGCCTATAAAAGCCAGCCGCGTTGTCTCCGGTAGTTTCCTTTTTGGTATAAAAATCCTTGATATCCATATCATAGTAGGTCAGGAAATTGTCCAAGGTCAGCGGTCTGCCGCTGTCTTCTGCAAAGGTGCTGATTCTTTGGATCAGTTTGCCCTGCACCCCCAGGGCCGCGTTGATATTGGACAGAATATGTTCAGTGGCTTTTTTCTCCAAGTGGATATAGCAGCCGCGGGGAACGGAGACAAAGCCCTTTTTGATTTCCTCGGAAAGGCTTCCGTGGGTTCCGTCCATCAGGGCCATAAATTTCTTTTCAAAGTCGTACTTCTTGTTGGCCTGGCCGATGAAATCCAAAACCGTAAGGCATTCTTTGCCTTCACTGAGACGCAGCCCGCGCCCCAGCTGCTGGAGGAAAATGGTCAGAGATTCCGTGGGCCGCAGGAACAGGATGGTGTTGACTTCTTTGATGTCCACACCTTCGTTGTACAGATCCACTACGAATATAAATTTCACCTGCCCGGAAACCAGCTTCTGCTCTGCCCTTGTCCGTTCTGCATAGGGAGTATCACTGGTCAGGTACATGGCAGGGACCCCATGGTCATTGAAAAATTCCGACATATATTGGGCATGGGCTTTGGACACACAGAACCCCAGGCCAATCACGTCGTTCCAATCGGTCACGTACCGATTGGTTTCCGCCAAAATCCAATCCGCTCTTTTCTTGGCACCATACTGCTCCATGGAATATACGTTGGACAGTTCGCCAGCATCGTAGCCGCCCCGTGTCCAGCGAACTTGGCTCAGGTCGGTGGTATCATTCACCCCAAAGTACTGGAAAGGACAAAGCAGTTTCCGGTCGATGGCATCGGGCAGACGGATTTCTACCGCAATACGGCCGTCAAAGTACGACAGAACGCTCTTGCCATCCATACGTTCCGGCGTAGCAGTCATACCAAGCAGGATTTTCGGCTCGTAGTAACTCAGCAGCTCTTGGTAAGAAGGCGCAGCCGCATGGTGGAATTCATCGATGATGATGAAATCATAATAGTGCTTGTCCGGTACACGCTTGGTAAAATCCTTGGACTGGAAACTTTGAATAGAAACAAACAGCTGGTCAATGGTTTCCGGCTGGTTTTCCCGTCCTACCAGAAGATTACCAAAAGTAGGGTCCCGCATAACGCTGCGGAAGGTCGCCAGGCTCTGCTGCAGCAATTCTTCCCGGTGGGCCACAAACAGCAGTCTAGGCTTTCTGTCCTGCCTAAACTGCTGACAGAAACGCCGAAAGTCGAGAGCTGCCACCACGGTCTTCCCCGTTCCAGTAGCTGCCACCAGTAGGTTCTTATAGCGCTGATGGATTTCCCGTTCTGCCTGCAATTTATCCAAAATGGCCTGCTGGTAGGGATACGGCTGGACTTCCAGAATATACGGATTCGTGCCCTGCTCGGGGTATTTGGCCTTGTCCTTATTCCGTTCCCGATAAATGGCTTCTTGCAGTTTCTCTTTATCTTTTTCCTGATAGGTCTCAAATTCACTGGAATTCCAGTAGCTTTCAAACGTGGCTTCCATTTTTTCCATGGTAGAGGGCTGATCCTGGGAAGTGATCTTGATATTCCACTCCAGGCCGCTGGAAACAGCAGCCCGTGAAAGATTGGACGAACCAATATACGCCGTGGAAAATCCGCTTTCCCTGTAAAACATATAGGACTTTGCATGAAGCCGGGTCCGCTCCGTATCATAGGAAACTTTAATTTCCGTATGACTGAGCTTGGAAAGTTCTTCAATGGCCTTCACATCCGTAGCCCCCATATAGGAGGTGGTAATAATGCGCAGCTTGCCGCCCCGGTCAGTAAACTTCTTTAACGGTTCCAGAATGAGCCGAAGCCCACTCCATTTCACAAAAGAAACCAAAAGGTCAATCCGGTCCGCAGACTCAATTTCCTTTTCCAGTTCCACATACATGGGCGGCTCATGATCTGCCCCCGTGAAAAGCGAACTCTGGGCCAAAGACGTACTGGGCCGCGGGAAACTGCCCCGTTTTTGGAACGCAAAGGCCGAATTCTTTGTGTTCACCACGGATAACAGCTGATCCACCTTTTTCTCAGACGTCAGCGGCAGCAAATTTTCCCGGTCTGCCCCGCCAATGGCCTCCAGCAGCTGGTTGACCAGCCGAACCTGTTCCTCTTCCGCTTCTTCCTTAGTGGCCGACTCCGCCACTGCGGTAAGCTGCTTTTCCACCAGCTTTGCCACATAGTCTGCCAAGATCCGGGCAGACTCCGCCGCATCCACAGCCCCAGTTTCCACCCGCTGCTCCTCAGCCTTTCTGGCCTCTAGAATCTTTTTCCGCAGCTTCTGATTAATCAACTGCTCATAAAGCCCCTGCTTCAACATTCCAAACACCCAACCTTCCCCAATGAGCTTTTTTGCATTGCTGCTTTTATTATAGCAGCTTATGTGAAAGTGAAAACAGCGCTGGTAAATAATCCGCTCTTTCTGAAATTCCACCCCAACCCGTGCAGAGGACTCGGCCATTACTAAAAGTCCGCTGACCGTACGACCAAAAATCCGTTACAGAGTTTTCTACAGCAAAAATTCATCCTGCCCCTAATTTCGCAGGCAGGATGAATTTTCCGTGGTTGAACTACCGTCCTTCATGCACTAGCCCCAAAAGGGGACAAGCGTTTCCCGTAGGGGAAAATGGCACCGTAGGTGCCCATAGGGGCAATATGCTTCTGCCCGCTTTGCGGGCCCGGTCACCTCCCATTCCCGTGGACCGCACGACCATTTATAAGCTCCTCCCTTTATACGGTCACATCCAAGAGCTTGAAAAACTTTCAAAAAGCTCTTGGCTAATGTGACCTATGTGATAGCCGTCCGTGAGCCGAACCCGCAGGGTGAAGGAGAGCGGAGCACGGCGAACCACTGGGGGAGCTGGCAGCCGCAGGCTGACTGAGCGGGTATTCCCGGCACCACATCACTTCAGGTTCGCGGACCGCACCAAGCCACGTTGGACTACCTTTCGGCCAGCACTAGCCCCAAATGGGGACAGGCTTTCCCACTTGGGGGGAGTCGTATCCATTTCTCAAGGCCTTAGCTGTAGAGAAATGGAATATACGACCCCTGCGACAGCCGTGGTTGGCATGCCTCCTTCAAGCTGGTATGCTATGAATAAAGTAGACTGGCATATAGTTAAACCTCCTGGATTCGTTGAAAGGAGAGTATGTAAAATGTCTATATCGAAAGTCAGTGCAGAGGATAAATTAAAGGCTGTCAAAGCTGTTCTTGCTCATGAAGAATCACCAATGGTTTCTGCAAAAAGGTTAGGGGTTCACTGGAAAGCAGTACAGTATTG
>NZ_QRMX01000004.1:108482-182119 GCF_003472805.1 Acidaminococcus sp. AM05-11
GGGGTTCACTGGAAAGCAGTACAGTATTGGGTAGATGAATATATAGGAAATGGTCCTGAGGTATTTAACAAAAGACAGGTTAAAAGTTATTCTGCTGATCTTAAGATCCAATGCGTAGAGGAATATCTTAAGGGCGAAACGACTATGTCCCAGCTGGTACAAAAATACGGATTAAAAAGTTCTCGTCAAATCAGAGACTGGTTAAAGAAGTATAATAGTCATGAGGAACTAAAAAGTTCGGGTACTGGAGGTGCCAAGATCATGACTAAAGCTAGACAAACGACCTTTGACGAGCGCGTTGAAATCGTAAAATACTGCATTGAAAACGGGAATGCTTACCATGAAACCGCTGAAAAGTTTAAGGTTTCCTACCAGCAAGTCAGAAATTACGTCTTAAAATATAATAAGTACAATACCGAAGGACTCATAGATGGGCGCGGACACAGGAAGCCAGTAGAAGTCCCTGAAGAAGCCCCTACAGAATATGAGTGTATGAAAGCTGAACTCAAACTGGCTAATGCAAAACTCAAAGCCAAGGATATGGAGATTGATTTCCTAAAAAAACTCGATATTGTGGAAAGGAGGCGGGATTCACACAAATAAGATATGGAGCCATTTATGAAGCCATTAAAGAACTGCACGCTGAAAAGAATTACCCTATTCTTGGCCTGTGCAAATTGGGAAAAGTGTCCCGGGCCGGCTACTACAAATGGCTTCATAGAGAGCCTTCAGCACGCGAAATTGACGACAAGGAAATTGCTAAAAGAATAGAAGAGATATACAAGGCTGACCCAGCTAAAGGGTACAGACGAATAGCTGATGACTTACGAGCCCCAAATAAGAAGATCTATCCTGACACGAAACCAATAGCAATTGGTGACGGTCGCGTTCTTCATCTTTGTCGAGTGATAAATATAAAGTCTACGATTAAATATGCCCCTAAGGGCTGCACCCAGCGTGCAATAGATCCTGCATACATTGCAGAAAATATCTTGAATAGGGAATTTAAAGCCGATGCCCCTAACCAGAAATGGTGTACTGACGTCTCAGAATTTCACTACTATGAGGGGGTAGTTGTGCATAAGGTATATCTGAGCGCGATTATTGACCTGTATGACAGACGAATTGTTTCCTATGTGATAAGCAACCGGAACGATAAAAATTTGGTATTCAATACCTTCAATAAGGCATTGTTGAAAAACCCTGGCGCGCATCCCCTGTTTCACTCTGACCGGGGATTCCAATACACCTGCAGGGATTTCCGCAAGATGATTCTAGATGCTGGTATGACGCAGAGTATGTCACGGATAGGAAAATGCATTGATAATGGCCCGATGGAAGGCTTCTGGGGCATGCTGAAAAGAGAACGGTACTATACTCGTGACTTCGACAGCCGTAAAGCTTTGGTAACGATGATTAATAACTACATGGAGTATTACAACAGTGGCCGTTTGCAGCGGAATTTGGGCCGTTTGACCCCTATGCAAAAACATAATAGCTACCAAATGGCGGCGTAGAGGTTTATATTAATTATTAGGAACTGTCTACTTGACGGGGAGCACACCAAGCGTGAAGGAGGTGGGGACCGAAGGGCCTCGGAGGAAGTTTCATTTTTTCGCAGCCCCTTTTTTGATTTGGCTATACGTTTCATTCATACATGTTAAATCATGCATAAAAGAGATAATTTGATGTAAGAAATTGTTTGCAGGAAGTTCAAAAAGTTGCATATAAAAAGGTCTTAAACGGTGACAATGTAAGGAGATTTCACAATTTCGGAACAGAAAAACCGGGATTTGGCCAAGAAAAATCCGAACGTCTCAGACGATTCATGAATAAAATAGATTAAATGATGAAGTATTAATATTGGTAATTTGTAGAACTCATCGATATAATGTTCTTGTAAGGGACAGAGAATTAGATGGATTCATTAAATTCATAATTTCCAGACAATAATCTGTTTCATCATTCGGAGTGCCGCAGGGGAAAGCGGCAACACAAAAATTGCATAAGGAGAAGTGGAGAACAAGAGGATTTTGATAGAGAGAATTTTCAGACTATTATAAATAGACTTTCTAGGAGGTAATGTAATGAAACGGAAGGTTTCTCTCGCGTATTTGACCATTCCTGGCGTGGAGGCTGTGGACCAGATTCAGATTGCTGCCGAAGCAGGCTATGACTTTGTCAGCCTGCGGACCATCCCCATGCATCAGCCCGGTGAACCGGCCAATGAATTGGAAAAGGATCCTGCCCTGTTCAAGAAAATCCAGGAAACCTTAAAGGCTTACAACCTGAAGCCTCTGGATATTGAACTGGTACGCGTGAAGGAAGATTTGCCCAAGGATTACCGGGGCGCTTTTGAAAAGGCCGCACAGCTGGGCGCCACCCAGGTACTGTGCAGCGTTTGGACGGAAGACAGAAACTTCGCCATCGATACGCTGGGCAGCTACTGTGAACAGGCCAAGGAATTCGGCCTGCAGATGGATTTGGAATTTCCGGCAATTTCCGGCCTGCGGAGCCTGAAAGATGTCATCGCCGTACAGGATGCCATCAAGGCCCCCAACCTGAAGCTGCTGATGGATATCCTGTATGTGTACTGGGATAACGAAACCCCGGAACTGATCAAGAATACGGATCCTTCCCGATTTGGTTTGATTCATATGTGCGACTGCCCCAAGGATTACCTGTCCTACGAAAAAGTCGTCATCATGCGGGAAAAGAGAGAGTACCCGGGCCTGGGAGCTGCTCCCATTGCCCAGTACCTGGAAGCTTTCCCGGCGGAGCTGCCCTGCTCCATTGAGCTTCCCAACAAGGAATACATTGAGAAATACGGTGCTCTGGGCCATGCGAAAAACTGCCTGGAAAACCTGAAAAAATTATTTTAAAAATTACTTTTGAGGCTAAAGAAAGAAGGGAATGAAATGAACGTTGATATCAACACGAAATTCATTACGCTGTTAGGCGATCCTTTGGCACAATCCTTTGCCGCCAGAATGCAGAACAAAGCGTATGAAGCAGCCGGCATGAACATGGTGTATTTCTACACGGTGACCGGCAACGAACACCTGGGTGAAATCGTCAATGCCCTGCGCTATATGCCCTTTGCTGGGTTTGCCGTAACGAAACCCAACAAGATCAAGGTGCTGGAGTATCTGGATGAACTGGATCCCCTGTGCCAGAAGATGGGCTCCTGCAACACGGTTGTGAAGGAAGGCACCAAACTTATCGGCCACAACACCGACGGCGTTGGTTTCTACACTGCCATCATGGAAGCCGGCGTAAAGGTTGACCAAAACGTATTCTTCTGTTTCGGCGGCGGCGGTGCCGGCCGGGCTATGTGCTCCATCCTGGCTTACCACGGCGCCCGGAAGATTTACATCACCGACCTGTTTGAAGACTGCGCCCGGTCCCTGGTAGATGACATCAACAAGAACTTCTCCACCATCGCCGAATTCGTTCCCCATGGTGATTTCTCCAAACTTGCAGCCTGCGATATTATCCTGAACGCCAGCGGCGTTGGTATGGGTCACAGCATTGGTGAAACCCCCATGCCCAAGGAATACATCAACAAAGGCCAAATCTTCTTCGATGCCTGCTACAACCCGGACAAGACCCAGTTCCTGCTGAACGCCGAAGAAGCTGGCTGCCAGATCATGAATGGCCTGATGATGTCCCTGTACCAGGGTACGGCCCAAATTGAACTGTGGACCGGCAAAAAGGCTCCTGTTGACGTAATGCGCAACGAACTCTTGACCATCCTGGCAGAACAGAATCAGAAATGATGCTTCTGCTCCTACACCAACCAAAGGAGGCTTATTAGAATGAAATTGCTTGATTGGCTGAATAAACATTTGGAAGAATCATTCATGGTCGTCATGCTGGTTCTCATTGCCTGCGTCAGCATGCTGCAGGTTATCGTTAGAAAGATTCCGGGGATGAGTTCCCTGACCTGGGCCGAGGAATTTTGCCGGTTCATGTGGATCTGGAGCGTATTCATCTCCCTGCCCTATACCATCCTCAATGAGAATATGCTGCGGGTGGGCGTTTTGAAAGATATGCTGCCGGACAAGGTAAAGAAAGTGGTCAACATTGTAGTAGACGTTGTTACCATGGCCTGCATGTTCTACCTGGGCTACTATTCCATCGAAGTGTATGACAACATCGCCAGAAGTCATGAAATTTCTCCGGCAATGCAATGGCCTATGTCTTTTGTATATTTCTTCATGATTATCGGCTTCTTCCTGGGTGGTGTGCGCGGTATCCAAGTCATCGTCCGTCATATTCAGCACTTCGGTGACAGAGAACTGACCACCATTGAACAAACCATGGCAGACGCCAAGAAAGAAACTGAACTGGCACAGGAAGGAGATGTGAAGTAATGGCTGCAGTACTTGTATTTGCGGTATTCCTGATTGGGATTGCAGTTTCCATTCCTATCGGGGTCAGCATGATCCTGGGCTCCGTTGCCCCTATTGAATTGATGCATAAAGGCGGCTCTATTGTACAGCTGCTGAACAACACCTTCTCCGGCGCCAACTCCACCCCTATCCTGGCTGTTCCCCTGTTCATCCTGGGCGGCGTTATCATGGCTAAGGGCGGTATTTCCCGGAAACTGTTCAACTTCTTCGCTTACTTTGCCGGCCGGTTTACCGGCGGCCTGCCCTGCGCAGTAATCCTGACCTGCCTGTTCTACGGTGCCATCTCCGGTTCCGGTCCTGCTACCACCGCCGCTGTAGGCGCTATGTGCGTACCGTTCCTGACGGACCTGGGCTATGACAAAACCTGGAGCGCTGGCCTGATTGCTGTTGCCGGCGGCTTGGGCGTAATCATCCCGCCTTCCATTCCTTTCGTACTGTACTCCCTGGCAACGGGCGTATCCACTGGTGACCTGTTCCTGGGCGGTGTATTCCCCGGCATCCTGATTGGTGTTGCCCTGATGGTTTATGCTGTGTACTACTGTGTGAAAAAAGGCGAAGACAAAGACAAGATCAAAGAAAGAATGAGCGAATTGTCTTCCCGGGGTCTGGTTAACCTGTTCAAAGACAGCTTCTGGGCTCTGCTGTGCCCTGTAATCGTACTGGGCGGTATCTACACCGGCTTCACCACTCCTACCGAGGCTGCTACCGTATCCGTATTCTACGCCATCCTGGTTTCCCTGTTCATCTACAAATCCATGAAGTTCAGCGAATTGCTGCCCATGCTGTGTGAATCCGTTAAGACCTACGGCGGCCTGGCCTTCGTACTGGCCTTTGCTACCGCCTTCGGCCGCGTACTGTCCCTGACCCGCGCCACCAAAGTGGTGGAAAGCTTCATCCTGGGCAACTTCACTTCCGCCTTCTCCGTACTGACCGTACTGACCATCATCTTCTTCCTGCTGGGTATGGTTATGGATACCGGCCCGGCCATCATCATCCTGGCTCCCATCCTGCTGCCTGCCTGCGTAAAACTGGGTGTAGATCCGGTTCACCTGGGCGTAGTACTGGTATGCTGCCTGTCCATCGGCCTGGCAACGCCTCCCTTTGGGTTGGACTTGTTCGTAGCCGGGAACATAGCGGAGAAACAGCCAATGGATGTAGCCAAGAAGGCTTTCCCTTTCATTGTTTCCTTCACCATTGCCCTGTTCATGATTGTGTATATCCCCTGGCTGTCCACCTATCTGCCGGGACTGCTGAAATAAACCTGGTGTTTTCGGGCAGGACCTGCTTCTGCCCGAACCTATAGATTCATCATCTTAAGGAGGTATTCGTATGAAAAAATCCATGAGAAAGCTCGCAAGTGCAGTATTGGCCGGTTTGATGGTAGCTTCCCTGACCGCCTGCGGCGGCGGTGACGACGCCAAGAAAGACACCAAATCCGCCGGCAAGGGTGACTTTGCCAATTTGAAGGAAGTGGAACTGATTGGTGCCGATACGTCTGCTAAAGACGCCATCGGCCAAAAATTCGGCGAAGCAGTTGCCAAGAACGTAGCTGATATCACCGGCGGCAAGCTGAAAATCGACTACCATCCCAATGGGGAACTGGGCGACGACGAAGATCTGATCCGGCAGCTGAAATCCAACGATATTCAAATCGTGGTTTGCCAGATGGCTCCTTTGACCGCTGTAATTCCGGAAACCGCTGTATTCGACCTGCCCATGTCCTTTGCTAAATATAAAGGCGATGCCATTGACAAGGTCCTGAACGGCAATGGGGAATTCAACAAGAAACTGTCCGCTGCCTATGATAAGGCCGGCCTGCATTACCTGGGCATCCTGCAAAATGGTACCTTCCGTCTGACCACGGCCAACCGGGATCTGAAGACTGTGGACGACTACAAAGGCCTGAAGATTCGTACCATGAGCAACAAGAACCACATGGACTTCTGGTCCGCCCTGGGTGCTAACCCCACTCCTTTGGCTTTCTCTGAACTGTACTTTGCTCTGCAGAGCGGTACCGTAGATGCTGAAGAAAACGCCAGCGATACCATCGTAAACTCCAACTTCAACGAAGTACAAAAGTACTTGGCTGATACCAACCATATCCTGTACGCCAACCAAATGGCCATCAACAAGAAAGCCTATGACAGCCTGGATCCTGCCTACCAGAAAGCCCTGAACCAAGCTGTTAAACAAGCCATGGATGAACTGCGTCCGATCCTGGAAAAGGTTGACAAGGACAACAAGGACATCCTGAAGAAGAGAGGCATGACCGAGATTACCTATGATAAGTCCTTCTTCGATCAGGTTCTGAACAACGAAGGCGTAAAAGCCCTGTACAAGAAAATCGACGACCAAATCGGCAGCCTGGGCACTACGCTGATGAAAGAACTGGATGCTGCCAGCAAATAAGTTGGGTTTGTAAGTCAGTAAGAATGAATACTCGTTTCCTTCCCTCTTCTATTTCGGGTACAATAGAACCAGACGTACTATGAAGCAATGTGGAAGGAAGAGGGGGAAACGCTTATGCAGCTGCAATGGTTGTACTATTTCGTAACAATCGCAGAACTGGAACACTACACCAGGGCTGCAGAAAAACTAAAGATTAGCCAATCCAACCTGAGCCATGCCATCAAAAGCATGGAACGGGAACTGGGCGCGGAACTGTTTGAACGGCAGGGACGGAATGTAAAACTCAACAAGTATGGCAAGCTGTTCCTGCCCTACGCCCAGAAATCTTTGAATACCCTGGAAGCAGGGGAAAACGCTCTCAAAGAATACATCGATCCCAACTCCGGGACCATCATCATTGGCGGTTTCTATTCTATCGAAGCTTTTACCACGGATCTGATGATCCGCTACCACAGTGAAACCAACCGCCTGGGCGTACAATTCCAGTATTCCTCGGAAGGCTGGTTCAATCTACAAAAGCATCTATTGGATGGATCCATGGATCTGATCCTATGTACCAAGGTGAATTCGCCCCGGGTCGGGTCGTACTATATCGGCTCCCATCCCCTGGTGGCGTTGGTATCCGAACAGCATCGGTTTGCCCAGCGGTCCAGCCTGAAGCTGGAAGACTTCCAAGGAGAGAACTTCATTTCCTTTGACTCCTCCGGGCAGATCAGCAGCAGAATGAAGGAAATTTTTGAGCAGAAACACCTGCACGTGAATATTGTCACAGAAACTCCCAACGACGTAATCATCTACGGCCTGGTGGCAGCGGGGCACGGCATTGCCGTGGTTCCCTATCCTTTAAGCGGAGCGCCCTACGGCACCAAGGTGATTCCCATTGCCGACGAGGCCATGACGGACCGTCCCCTGTACCTGCAATGGAACAAGGACCGGTACATTCCCCCGGCAGCGGAGTTTTTCAAGAACTATATCATGCGCAGCGGCGACGTATTAAACCAATATTTCGTTCGTCACGGCATCAGCTTTACCGCTGATGCAGACCAGATGAACAATCGGGAGGACCCTACATTATGACCAAGAAATTGATTGCAGATTTGATGGTTGACTATTTGGAAAGACGGGATGTGAAATACGTATTCGGTCTGTGCGGCCATACGGTTATCGCCATGCTGGATGCCCTGTCCCGCAGCAAGAAAGTAAAATACATTTCCAACCGGCACGAATCGGTGGCTTCCACCGCAGCTGACGGCTACGCCCGGGTAACCCATAAGGCTTCCGTCTGCATGTGCCACCTTGGACCTGGGCTGACCAACGTCCTGACCGGCGTGGCCAACGCTGCTTTTGACTCCATTCCTATGGTTGTTATCGCCGGCGATGTGCCCAGCTACTACTTCGGCAAACATCCCCATCAGGAAGTCAATATGCACGAAGATGGCAGCCAGTACAAGATTCTGGAACCGGTAGTCAAGAGAGCTTGGCGGGTGGACGATCCTGAATCCATGGCTGACATTATGGACAAGGCCTTCCGTCTGGCAGAATCCGGCCGTCCTGGCCCTGTACTGATTGACGTTCCCATGAACATCTTCTCCGAAAAAGTAGAAGATTACCTGTGGGATCGGACCTACAAAGACAGCCACGTGACCATGAAACCGGCCCTGGATCCGGCTGCTGCCAAAGCCATTGCTGAAAAACTGGTAAAAGCAGAACATCCTGTAATGCATGCCGGCGGCGGTATCCTTTTGGCCCAAGCTTCCGATGAGCTGGCTGAACTGGCCGAATTGCTGGATATCCCCGTTTCCCGTACCCTGATGGGCCAAGGCTGCATCAGCGACAACCATCCTCTGATGATTGGCCAGACTGGTTTCTGGGGCATGGAATTCACCCATTCCCTGACCACCCAGGCTGACGTTATCCTGGGCCTGGGCACCCGCTTTGCCGAAGCTGACAGCTCCAGCTGGTACAAGGGCGTAACCTTTGATCCGGAAAAGACCGAATTCCTGCAAATCGATATCGATCCTACCGAAATCGGCCGTAACTATCCTGTAGCCATTGGCGCCGTAGGCGACCTGAAACTGGGCCTGCAGCAGATCATTGACGAAGTAAAGAAAATCTGCCCCGAAGGCAAGAGCCATCCCGAACTGCGGAAAGCCATTGCTGAAGCCAAGGCAGAATTCAAGAAGAGCAACGAAGCCATTTCCAACGATAGCCGTTTCCCCATGACCCCGCAGCGGATCCTGAAGGACGTAAAGGCCGTTGTTCCCGAAGATGCACATATCTTCACCGATGTGGGCTGGAACAAGAATGGTGTAGCACAGCAATATGATATTACCGTTCCCGGCAGCATCCATCACTCCTCCGGTCTGGCTACCATGGGCTTTGGTGCTTCCGCTGTACTGGGCGGCAAACTGGGTGCTCCTGACAAGGTCTGCATCACCCTGACCGGTGACGGCGGCTTCGGCGTGAACCCCACCTGCCTGGCTACCGCTGTGGAACAAGATATCCCTGTAACCTGGGTAGTAATGAACAACTCTGCTTTCGGTACCATTGCTGGTCTGGAAAATGCCAACTACGGCACCAAGTTTGGTACGGTATTCAAGACTCCGGACGGCGAAAGCTACAGCCCCAGCTGGGCTGGCGTAGCCAAAGCCTATGGCGTGGAATCTATCTGCGTACACAGCGCTGAAGAATTCAAACCGGCCATGGAAGCTGCCATGAAAGCCAACGCTGAAGGCAGACCCTTCCTGGTAGAAGCTCCTATGGAAAACATTGTAGTTCCTACTCCTGGCTGCTGGAACATCAATGATATCTATAGCCCCAACAAGCTGGTTGAAGACGGCAAACTGGTGAAAGACGAAAACGGTGAGTTTGTAGCTCCCAACCACGCAAAGTCCCACAAAGCAAAATAATATGATAAAGGCAAATACCCTGTTCCGTTTTCAACTAGAACAGGGTATTTGTGAATGGAGAGAAGTAAAGAACCATCAACTGTACAGAAAGAAGGGTTTCCTATGGAAAAAATGACCACGAAACTGCGTCGTCTGTTGAAGGAAAAAGATTATCTGGTAGCCCCCTGCGCCTACGATGCTTTAAGCGCCCGGGCCATTGAAGTGGCCGGCTTTGATGTGTGCGGCACCACCGGCTACGGCATGCACGGCGTCGTCCTGGCTCAGCCGGACAGCGGCCTGCTGGCACTGAATGAATCCGTGGATATCTTGAGCAAAATGGCTGATGCCGTCAATATCCCCATTATCTGCGATGCAGAAGGCGGCTACGGCAATGCCCTGAACGTAGTACGTACCGTCAAGGAATATGAAAAGACCGGGGTTGCCGGCTTCTTTATTGAAGACCAGCAGCAGCCGCCCAACTGCCCCTTTATCAGCGATACCCAGCTGATCAGCACCAACGAAATGGTGGGCAAGATTGAGGCTGCGGTAGAAACCCGGAAAGACCCGGATCTGCTGATCATTGCCAGAACCGATGCTCCCTACGAAGAAGCTGTAGAACGGGCCAACGCCTATCTGGACGCCGGCGCTGACATGGTCAAGATTCTGCCGAAATCCCGGGAAGAACTGATTGCCCTGCCGGAAAAGGTCCATGGTCCCATCCATCTGGGCTTCTTCCCCAACCAGGATTTCTTCAAGGGCTTCAGCAGTGAAGACTGCGGCAAGAAACTGGGCTACAAGATCATTACCTTCCCCTTCAGCGTCCTGTTTGCTCAGGTGGCAGCTGAACTGCGGGTACTGGAATATATCAAACAGCATGGCAGCGATGCTGGCTATGATGGCGACATGATCGACTTCAATACCTACATCAAACTGGTGCACGTAGATGAACTGCGGGAATTGGGCGCCAAATATTTGAAGGAATAGACCACCAGGAGGACGAATAGCATTATGGGATTAAACGTAGTCAAAAAAGTACGTATCTGTGAAGTAGGTCTGCGGGATGGCCTGCAAAATGAAAAGACCCTGCTCACCACCGAGCAGAAGCTGGATTTGCTGCAAAAATTGACGGACGCCGGATTCCCGGTGATTGAAGTGGGCAGCTTTGTCAGCCCCAAGGCCGTACCCCAGGTAGCCAATACCGACGAAGTGTTCCAGAACTTCAAGCAAAAAGAAGGAGTGGAATACCGGGCCCTCATTGCCAACCTGAGAGGCGTGGAACGGGCCATTGCCTGCGGCTGCAAAAAGGTGAAATTGAATGTTTCCGCTTCTGTGGCCCACAACCTGGCCAATCTGAACTGCACTCCGGCTGAAAGCGTTGCCCGCTTTGCCGCCTGCGTAGAACGGGCCAAGGAAGCCGGCATCGGCATTTCCGGTTCCATTTCCATGGCCTTTGGTTCTCCCTGGGATAAGGAAATCCCCGTTTCTACCGTGAAAGAAATCGTAGAAGCTTACATGGGTGTGGGCATTACGGAAATCAGCCTGTCCGATGCTTCCGGCATGGCCTTCCCTTCCCAGGTGTACGATATGGGTACGGAAATGAAGAAATCCTATCCGGAGGTTTCCTGGTGGATGCACTTCCATAACACCCGGGGCCTGGGTATGAGCAACATCCTGGCTGCTATGGAAGCAGGCTTTGACCAGTTTGATTCCAGCTTTGCCGGTGTAGGGGGCTGCCCCTTCGTTCCCGGTGCTGCCGGCAACGTAGCCACTGAAGATGTAGTGCATATGCTGGATGAAATGAAAGTGGATACCGGCATTGACCTGGATAAGGTTATGGCTATCAGCCGGGACGTGGTGAAAATGGTGGGCCATGAAACCGACAGCTATTTGCTGCGTGCCGGAAAAGCCAGCGACCTGATTCTGGATATTCCTAAAAAACAAGCTAAGAATCATACCTTAACTGATAAAAAATAAGAAGAAAATAAAAAGCTGTTTCTGTTCCTAAGAGAACGGGAATGGGCGATGCGGAGGCCATGCCATGAACAGTGTACAGATCCTAACCGTTATTTTTGATATTTTCTGCCCCCTGGCCACAGGGTATATCCTGCGGAAGAAAGGGTGGATGTCTCAGAAAGCGTGCAATGCTCTGATGCTGTTTAACGTAGTGGCGCTGATCACGGTGATGAACCTGATGAGCTTCTGGATCCTGCCCATTTCCCGTTCTTTCATTTTGCTGCCTATTTTAAGCGTGGTGATGGCCCTACTCTCCGTAGGGCTTGCCGTGTTTGTTTTTGGGCGGTCACTTTCTGACCCCTTGGAAAAGGGGTCTTTTGCTGTCTCCGCCATGCTGTCCAATATTGGAACCCTGGGGGGTATCTGCGCTTTCATTGCCTACGGGGAAATCAGCTTTGCCTATGTGCAGCTGTTTGCCGTGCCCCAGAATGTGCTGATGGTGATTCTGGCCTTCCCTTTGGCCCAGTATTATTACGCAAAAAAATTGGAGTCCGCAGCGGGACTCCATTGGGAGATCAGCATCAAAGATATGTTCTTTACGAAAAAGCAGCTGGGGGTACTGGGGATGCTCATTGGTCTGGGCCTGCAGCTGGCAGGGGTGGAACGGCCGCCGGTGGTGGCCAATTTCTTCCACTATCTGGTGCACATCCAGGCTTGGATCGCCTTTACCCCGGTGGGCTACACCATTGATTTCAGCAAGGCCTCCAGGTACTACAAGAAGGTGCTGAGCATCCTGCCCCTGCGTTTTCTTATTGTGCCCCTGGTGGTGTACCTGATTGCCCGGCCCTTTATTCATGACCAGCGGCTGCTGGGTACCATCCTCATTGCAGCGGCTACTCCCACCGCCATCAACTCGGTAATCACCGCCCAGCTGTTTGGGCTGGACGTGGACCTGTCGGTGGCTTCATTTCTGGAGACGACAGTGGTTTACGTGCTGGTGGCGTTTCCGCTGTTCTACCTGTACATCAGTTACGGCGGGCAGCTATAATCATTCGGTACCGCCCTGGAAACCGTAGTTTTCCAGGATAAAGTCCCGGGCCAGGGTGGTAGCCGGGGTAAGGGGACGGGTATTGTTCCACACCAGGTATACGTTCCGGATAAAGTCCGTGTCCTGCTCCGCAATGGGCAGGGCAACCACCCGGGCGGTTTTGATGCCAGGAATTTCCGGCAGGATGCCCAGGCCGAATTTCAGGTCGATGTACTGAAGGGCTGCGTTGCACTCCTGAACCTCAAAGACAATCTTGGGAACAATCTGGTGCCGGCTGTAGGCCCGGTCCAGCTGGTCCCGCAGGTTGCTGCCCTTATCCAGGCTGATGATGGGCTCCTTGGCAAAATCCTCAAAGGTTACGTAGGACCGTTTGGCCAGGGGATGTTCTAAGGGAACCACCAGGTACAGGGGCTGTTTTAAAATCAGCTGGGAATCCACCCCCGGCCCCCGGTGGGTGGAGAAGCCCAGATCCAGTTTCCCTTCCTTGACCTGGGAATAGATCTGGTAGGATGTACCTTCTGAAAATTGAAAATGCGTCTGCCGGTGGGACAGGTCCTGGTAAAAGGACTCCATCATGGAAGGAATCAGGGAGGAGGAAATGGAATGGAAGTAGCCCAAACGGACCACGTATTCCGCTTCCCCCTTCATTTCTTTTAGGGTGGTTTTTCCCTGGTCCAGGGACTGGAGGGCCTTCTGCACATAGGGCAGGAAGCGCTGGCCGTAGGGGGTCAGGGTAATATGACGCTTTTCCCGGACAAAAAGCTGAACGTCCAGTTCCTTTTCCAGTTCATTGATGGCGTAGGAAAGGCTGGGCTGGGAAATATGGAGCTCTTGGGCTGCGCGGGTATAGTGAAGTACCCGGGCCAGGGTGTCAAAGTAAAGCAATTGCAGTAATGTCATGGGATACCTCCTGTGATACTTCTTCATTGTATCATGGGAAAGGAAAAAATTATAGAAGCTTTCTATGGAAAAATAACAGTGTTTTCTATCAATCGGGCCGCTTGCCGGCCCCAAAGGGAGATGGAAGTATGGAAAAAGAATTGCAGCCTGTGGTCATTGGCACCGTAGGAGCGGGGTATGCTGCCCGGCTTCACGGCAATGGATATAAAAAGTCCGGGGGCGTACCCTTCCGGCTAAAGACCATCTGTGATACTGTGCCGGAGCTGGCCCTAAAGGTCCAGGCAGAATTTGGCTACGAACAGGTGGAAACTTCCTACGAAAAAATGCTGGAGGATCCGGAAATCACTGTGGTGGATATTGTAACGTCGCCTCTGCTGCACATTCCCATGGCCATTCAGGCCATTCAGGCCGGCAAGCACGTCATCTGCGAAAAGCCCCTGACCGGGTATTTTGGCAAGCCTGGGGAAGAACGGGTGGGGGATACCCCCAAACAGGTCATGTATGAGCAGGTGCTGGCCGATATGGAGAAACTGGGGCAGGTGCTCCGGCAGTCGGACCGGAAGTTCATGTATGCCGAAAACTTCCTCTATGCTCCGGCTGTCCGGAAGGCCGCAGAGGTGGTCCGGGCCAAAAAGTCCAAGATCCTCTTTATGAAAGGGGAGGAAAGCCTGAGCGGCTCCAGCTCCGTCTTGTCCAGCCAGTGGAGCAAGGTGGGCGGCGGCACCCTGATCCGTACCGGTACCCATCCTTTAAGCGGCATGCTGTGGCTGAAGCAGCAGGAAGCGGCCGCCCGGGGCGAAACCATTACGGTCCAAAGCGTTTCTGCCGATGTGGGCCAAACCACCCGCTGCCTGAATGCCTATGAGCACCGGCACATCCGGGCCAATCCCCTGGACGTGGAGGATTACGCCGCTGTAACGGTGACCTTCTCCGATGGCACCAAATGCCTGACCATTGCTAGCGATACGGTGCTGGGGGGCACCAAGAACTATATTGAGGTTTACGCCAACGATGCGGCCCTCGTCTGCAACCTGACGCCAACGGATCTGATGAATACGTATTTCCTGGACCAGGATGGGATGCAGGACGTGTACATCAGCGAAATGCTGCCCCAGGCCATTGGCTGGAACAAGGCCTTTGTCAGCGATGAAGTGATCCGGGGCTACGCCGATGAGCTGACCCGATTCCTGAAAGCCGTAGCCTATAATTGGGATACGTCGGAAGATTTTGCCGTAGCCCGTGAAACTATGAAAGTAATCTATGCTGCGTATCTATCGGCAGAATCAGGGAAAAGAGTGGATTTATAGATTGTATCTATAAATAAAACTATAGAAAGACTCTATCATAAAGCAATAAATCTTGTATTAGATTAATCAGTCAATTCAAAGTATAATGAAGTCAACGAAACGGAATAGTTAGAAGATTCCGTGTGAAGAATGCAAAGGAGAGATAATAATGGCAAGAGAAGTAACTCCCGAAGAAATTGCTGTCTGTGAAGAGAAAATTGCTCGTGCTCATGCAGCACAAAAAATTCTGGAAACCTATGATCAAAAACGTATTGATAGACTGTGCCAAGCTGTAGCAGCCGCTGTATGCGACCTGAAGGTTTGGGGCAAGATCTGCGACGAAGCCGTTGACGAAACCCGTCTGGGCGACAAAGTCTCCAAGAGAAACAAGAGAAACAAAATCAAATTGATCCTGAGAGATTGCCTGCGCAACCCCAGCATCGGTGTAGTAGAAACCATTCCTGAAAAAGGCATTGTGAAATATGCAAAACCCGTTGGCGTAATCGTTTCCCTGGTTCCGACCACCAACCCCTGCCTGACTCCTGCTGGCCAGATTCTGTTTGCTATCAAATGCAGAGACACTGTTGTCTTCTCTCCGCATCCCAGAGCTAAGAACATCACCAACAAGACCATCAACCTGATCCGTGACACCCTGGTTCGTGAAGGCGCTCCTGCCGACATCATCCAAGGCGTTGAAAAACCCAGCATTGCCCTGTCTTCCGAACTGATGAAACGGGCTGACCTGATCATCGCTACCGGCGGACGGCCCATGGTTAAGGCTGCTTACAGCCAGGGCGTTCCTGCCTATGGTTCTGGCGCCGGCAACGCTACCGTTATCATTGATAACACCTGCAACACTCCGGAACGTCAAAAAGAAGCTGCTGCCAACACCCGGATTTCCAAGACTTCCGACTTTGGTTCTGGCTGCTCCTGCGACGGCAACCTGGTTATTTCTGAAGAAGTTTACGATGGCTTCGTAAAAGCCCTGGTTGAAGAAGGCGCTTACCTGGCCAACGAAGAAGAAGCTGAAAAGATTAAAAAGGTTATGTGGGATGAAACCGGCCACCGTCTGCCTGACACCGTTGCCGTTAGCCCGCAAGCCCTGGCTGAAGCTGCTGGCTTCACCATCCCTGCTGACCGTAAATTCATCGCTGTAACTGGCGGCGGCATCGAACATATCGGCAAACAATTCTTCTTCTCCAGCGAAAAACTGACCACCCTGCTGACCCTGTTCAAATACAAAGGCGAATTCGAAAACGCTCTGGATATGATGAGAGCTATCTTCGAAGTAGGCGGCAAAGGCCACTCCTGCGGCATCTACTCCTTCGATGATGACCATATCGATCGTCTGGGCAAAGCAGCTCCTGTTTCCCGTATCATGGTTCGTCAACCTAACAACAGAGGCAACTCTGGTTCCGCTTGGAACGGCATGCCTCCGACCTCTTCCATGGGCTGCGGCACCTGGGGCGGCAACATTGTTTCCGAGAACATCTCCCTGAAACATTACATGAACACCACTTGGGTATCCCGTCCTCTGGAATACGATATGCCTTCCAACGAAGAACTGTTCGGTGACTTCTTCAAACCGGGCATGGACGAAGAATAATCCAGCTTGACCATTTTCTTGGCACCATTTGCGAATTACTCATATTGAATCCTCTTATAGATAAGAAGGATGTGCGGCTTTTCCCCTCTAATGGCCGCGCATCCTTCTTTCTTTACAGGAAAAGTTAACCTGTAATAAATGGTGCAATTGTTTACAAAAATTTAAAATTTGTGGCAAGAATGTTTGACAGCAGTAACTTTGGGTGGTATACTTTTAGTCACTTATAGCAAACCAGTAGGATAGTAGCATGGAAAGAGGTAAGCCAAATGAGCGAAGTAGTAAAGGTAAAGAATGTACGTATCGGCGAAGGAATGCCCAAGATTGCCATCCCCATTTCGGACAGCGATTACGCAGGGGTGCGGAAATCCGTGAATCTAATCATGAATTCCCCCTGTGACCTGATTGAATGGAGAGCAGATTTCTTCAACAATGTAACGGATCCGGAAGTTCGGATTAAACCCATGACCCTGTTCCGGGACCAGTTGTGGAACCTGCCGCTGCTCTTCACCGTCCGCACGGACGTAGAAGGCGGCATGATGGAAATCGATACCCAGGACTATGTGGATCTGCTCCTGGCGGTTATTGACAGCGGCCTGATTGATCTGGTGGACGTGGAACTGTCCCGGGGCGAAAAAGCCATGAAGACCATTGTAGAGGCGGCCCACGAAGCCGGCGTCAAGGTGGTTGGCTCCCGGCACAATTTCAAGAGTACCCCGGACAAGGACATCATCGTCCGGAACCTGTGCAAGATGCAGGACCTGGGCTGTGACATTGCCAAATTCGCCGTGATGCCCCAGTCGGAACGGGATGTGCTGACCCTGTTGGATGCCACCCTGACCATGAAGGAAGAACACGATGAAACGCCGGTGATTACCATGTCCATGGGGCACAAGGGCGTCATCAGCAGGATCTGCGGCGAAGCCTTCGGTTCCTGCATTACCTTCGGCACTGCCGGCAAAGCTTCGGCACCGGGACAGCTGCCAGCCAACGGCCTGTCCATATTCTTAAAGAGCCTGGCCTAAAAGCGTACAGGTGTGGTGAGAACTGCACCTGTTTTTTTATGGGCTAAAGGGGAAAACGGAGAAATTTGTCCGTTTATTTTTTCTTCAGCACCCAGCTTTGCAACAACTGGCAGCGGTCTTTTGGACCGCTGCTGAATTTTTTGTAAATACAGGATTGCTTTGCGGTATAATAGAAGGTGAACGAACCTGCCGGCGCGGCAGTCTAAAGAGGGGGCATACAGATGGATAAGAAACAACCCATTGGCGTAATCGATTCAGGAGTAGGGGGCTTGACGGTGCTGAAATGGCTCCGGGCAAAAATGCCCCACGAGGATTTTATCTTTATCGGGGATACGGCACGGACGCCCTATGGCAACCGGTCCCGGGAACAGATCATTGAATTTGTAGGGGATATGACCGCCTACCTGGACAAACGGCACATCAAGCAGCTGGTGGTGGCCTGCAACACCATTACGGTGCTGGGTAAGGACGTGATCCAAAACGGGTATGACTTTTCCGTTATCGGTATGGCCAAAGGCGCCCGGATGGTGAAAGGCGTAACCAAGAACAAACGGGTGGGCTTTGTGGCCACGGACTTTACGGTGTCCACCGGGGCCCATAAACGGGAAATCCAGGCCATGGACCCGGAAATCCAGGTGTTTGGGCAGGGCTGCCCTAAATTTGTGCCCCTGATTGAAGGGGAGAAATTTGGCACTCCGGAACTGGCCAGCGCCGTACAGGAATATGCCGACGACCTGAAGGCCCATGACGTGGATACGGTGCTCCTGGCCTGCACCCATTATCCCTTCGTCCGGGAAGAGCTGCAAAAGGCCCTGGGATCCCAGGTGACCATTCTGGACCCGGCAGAGCGGACCACCCAGGATGCCATCGAGGACCTGGCGGCCCGGGGACTGGCCCAGACGGAAGGCATCGGGGAAACGGAAATCTGCTTTACCGCCGATGTGGAACGGGGCCAGCGGCTGGCCCAGCGGGTCATGGACACAAACGGCTGCGTCTTCAAGCTGATTCAATTATGATAAAGCAAAAACAGGATGTATGACCCTGGTGGTCACACATCCTGTTTTTTTGCTTTCCCCAGAAGCGTTCCCCTGCCTGGGGGTTTTTGAGTTCCGGGCAATAAACCGGAAGATGAAATCCCGGATCACGTGGCTGGGGGTAGTGCCCTGCTGCCGGCAGAGCTCCCCAAACCGCCGGAGGGGCTCCTCCTCCATGCGCACCGACAGGCGTTTTTTCTTGAGGTATTTATCTTCTTCCCAATCTTCCATAGGCATCCATCCTTTCTGGTGGGCCCGGCGCCCCGGATTCCCCAATCCGGCTTTAGCCAGGCCCTACAGCTTCCCTTACTTTCAGTATAGCAGGGAGGGTGGGGTGAAATCCTCCCAGGTAAGTGTTTGGGGAAATTAATCCCCGGCGGCCACCTGGTAGGTTTCCCCGGTTTCCTCATCCCGGACCTCCAGGCTGCAATGCAGCCCCTCCAAAATCCGCAGCAGGGTTTCCAGATTGGGCTCCCGCTTCCGGTTCACGTACAGGGACAGGGAGTCCTTCCGGATGCCCGTCCGTTCCGCCAGGTCCCGCTGGTGCAGGCTGCGGTCTGCCAATTTTTCCTTGATGATCTCTGTAATATCCATAGGCTCCTCCTTTGCTGCCTCCTGCCAGGGCAGGGGGCAATCCTGCGTTTTTCCATACTTTCAGTATAGCAGGAAGGGTGGGGCGAAATCCTCCCAGAAAAGAGCCGTTTTGGGGCATAAAAAAACAGGTCTCCGTCTCCCTGGGGAGACCGGAAACCCGGCAGGTCCAAAAAAGGGTAAAAAAATGGAGCTACTGATAGGATTCGAACCTACGACCCTCTCATTACGAATGAGATGCTCTACCAACTGAGCTACAGTAGCATTCATGGAGAGTATTTTACCATGTTTTCCGCTTTTTTTCAAGGCCTGATCTGTATTTTTCGGGCGGCAAACGGAAGATTTTGGGAGCGTATAAAGTTAACCTGTTTTTTGCAATTTCCAGAAAATAGCGGTATAATCAAAAGCAAACAGAATAGAGAAGCCGGCGGTGAAAACCGCAGGGCAGGGGAGCTTGCAGGCAGAAATGCCGGACAGGCTGAGAGGAAGGTAGGCCCTTCGACCCGTGAACCTGATTTGGATAATGCCAACGTAGGGATGCAAACGAGCAAAACGGCAAGAGAAGTTACCCGGATTCAGGTGGCTTCTCTTTTTTGTTGTCCCAAAACAAGGAGGCCTTGGAAATGCGAATCAATGGAAAAGAAGAAAAGGCTGAGGGCCGGACCCTGCTGGCGTACCTTCGGGAGCGGCAGATCGACCTGGGCAACGTAGCCGTGGAACGAAACGGGGACATTGTGCCCAAAAGCCAGTATGCCTCGGTGCTGCTCCAGCCGGAAGACGTGCTGGAGATCGTGTCGTTTGTAGGCGGGGGCTGAGATGCTCAGCCAAAAAGAATGGTTTGACGCCCTGGAAAGCCGCCACGGAGCGGCGCGTCAGGCCAAATTCCGCCAGGGCCGGGTGGCCATTTGCGGGCTGGGGGGCCTAGGCTCCCGGGTAGCGGAGCTTTTGGTCCGGGCTGGGGTAGGACACCTACGGCTGGTGGACGACGACCGGGTGGAAGCCACCAATCTCAACCGGCAGCTGTATTTTATGGACCAGCTGGGCCAGTACAAGGCGGAGGCCCTGGTGGCGAGCCTGCGGCGGATTACCCCCTACGCAGAGTTGGTGCCCCGGATCCTGCGGCTGACGGCGGAAAATATCCCCCAGGAGCTGGCCGGCTATGACTTGATTGTAGAAGCCTTTGACGGGCCCCGGGAAAAGGCACTTTTGTGCAATACGGTCCGGGAGTGCTTTCCCCAGGCGGTGCTGGTGGCCGCCTCCGGTATGGCCGGCTTTTCCTCCGGCAACCGGGTCCGGGTGCGCAAACTGTCCCCTCATTTTTACCTGTGCGGGGACAGGACGGCGGATATCCGGGACGGAGACGGGCTCTACGGGGCCCGGGTCAATTTGTGTGCGGCCCAGGAGGCCCTTACGGTGCTTCAGCTGCTAGCTGGAGAAACAGAAAAAATTGGAAAGGATGAATACTATGAACGCAAATGATACTTGGCAGCTGGGAGGCAAAATCTTCCATTCCCGCTTTATTCTGGGCTCGGGGAAATATTCCCTGCCGTTAATTCAAACGGCCATTCAGGACGCCGGTGCCGAAATGATTACCCTGGCGGTCCGCCGGACCAATACCACTGGACAGGACAATATCCTTCAGTACATTCCCCAAGACGTAACCCTGCTGCCCAATACCTCCGGCGCCCGGAATGCCCAGGAGGCGGTGCGCATTGCCAAACTGGCCCGGGAACTGGGCTGCGGGAACTTCGTGAAAATTGAAATCATGCGGGACAGCCGGTACCTGCTGCCGGACAACCAGGAAACCATCAAGGCCACGGAACTTCTGGCCCAGGACGGCTTTGTGGTGCTGCCCTATATGTTCCCGGACCTGAATGCGGCCCGGGACCTTGTCAGTGCCGGGGCTGCGGCTGTTATGCCTCTGGCTGCGCCCATTGGCTCCAACCGGGGCCTGTCCGCCCGGGACTTTATCCAGATCCTCCTGGACGAAATTGACCTGCCCATCATTGTGGACGCGGGCATTGGCCGGCCTTCCCAGGCCTGTGAAGCCCTGGAAATGGGGGCCGCTGCGGTAATGGTAAATACCGCCCTGGCCACTGCCGGGGATTTACCTCTCATGGCCCAGGCCTTCCGCAGCGCGGTGGAAGCCGGTAGGAAAGCGTATCTGTCCGGCCTGGGACGGGTGCTCAGCCGGGGCGCCGCCTCCAGCGATCCCTTGACTGGCTTTTTGCGGGAGGATGCCTGATGGAAGAAGAAAATCAATTTTTGGTGGACGGCAAGAATCTAACCCCGGCTGCCCTGAAACGGAAACACCAACTGGAAAACGACCCTTCCTGCCGGAAGGACCCGATGGAATACCTGCCCGGCATGGAGCAGCTCCAGTCGGAGGTTCGGGAAAAGGTTATCAGCCAAATGGAGTCCTATGACCCCAGCGCCTATACGGCGGTGGACGTGCGCCGGGCCCTGTGCCATGAGCGGGTGACCGTGGAGGACCTGAAGGCGCTGCTCAGCCCGGCGGCGGAGCCCTTCCTGGAAGAACTGGCCCAAAAGGCCCGGGCAGTTACCAGCCGGCATTTTGGCAACACGGTGTATCTGTTCACACCCCTGTATCTGGCCAACTACTGCGAAAACTACTGCATCTACTGCGGCTTCAACTGCTACAATCCCATCCACCGGCTCCAGCTCACCGGGGAGCGGATGGAGCAGGAAATGCAGGTAATCGCCCAAAGCGGCATGGAGGAAATCCTGCTGCTTACCGGGGAAAGCCGGGCCAAAAGCAGCGTGGAGTATATCGGGGAGGCCTGCAAGCTGGCCGCCAAGTACTTCAAGAACGTGGGTCTGGAGGTCTACCCCATGAACACCGACGAGTATCGGTATCTCCATGCCTGCGGGGCGGATTCGGTCACCGTATTCCAGGAGACCTACGATCTGAAAAAATACGAAACCCTGCATCTCTTGGGGCACAAACGGGTATGGCCCTACCGGTTTGATTCCCAGGAACGGGCCCTTAGGGGCGGCATGCGGGGGGTGGGCTTTTCAGCCCTTTTGGGGCTGTCCAATTTCCGCAAGGACGCCCTGGCCACAGCCCTTCACGTGTATTACCTCCAGCGGAAGTATCCCTGGGCGGAAATGAGCCTGTCCTGCCCCCGGCTGCGGCCCATTATCAACAACGCCTCCATCAACCCCCAGGACGTAGGGGAGCGCCAGCTGTGCCAGATTCTCTGCGCCTACCGGCTGTTCCTGCCCTTTGCAGGAATTACCGTTTCCAGCCGGGAATCCGCGGCCTTTCGCAACGGCATTGTGCGCATTGCGGCCACCAAGGTCTCCGCTGGGGTGTCCACGGGCATCGGGGACCACGAGGAAAAGTATACTGGAGAGCAGAGCGGGTCCGAAGGGGACGAACAGTTTGAAATCCAGGACGGCCGGAGCCTCCGGGCCATGACGGAGGATCTGGACCGGGAAGGCCTCCAGCCGGTGCGCAATGACTACCTTTACGTGTAGCCTGCCCTTTGGCTGCGTCACCCACCGCCAGCTGTACCAGGTTCCCCTGCTGGAACAGGTGGAAGGGATTTTGGCCCAGCGGCCTGCGGCCCTGCTGCTTCGGGAAAAGGATTTAAATCCAGAGGTTTATCGGCAGCTGGCCCGGCAGGTCCTCTCTCTGTGCCGCCGGGCCGGGGTGCCCTGCATTCTGCATTTTTACCCGGAAGCGGCCCGGGAACTGCGCCCCGAGGGCCTGCACCTGCCGCTTCCGGTGTTGGAGCGCCTTAGGCCGGAGGAACGGGCCGCCCTGCCGCCCCTGGGAGCCTCCTGCCATAGCCTGAAAGACGTCCTTACAGCGGCGAAACTAGGTACCGCAAGGGTGAGTTGGGTCATATCTATACCACCGCCTGTAAGCCAAATTTGGCCCCCAGAGGGGTGACGCTGCTCCAGGAGGTATGCCGCCGCTCCCCGGTGCCCGTCTGGGCTATCGGAGGCGTTACCCGGGAAAAGCTCCCGGAGCTTGCTGCTGCCGGGGCTGCCGGAGCCTGGGGTATGGGAGCTTTTGCGCAGCTGCCGGAAAAATAAAAAACGAGGCTGGAAAAATGAACATTCATTTTTCCAGCCTCGTTTGCGTGTGTGTGGTTTTGTCTTGCGTTCAGGGGCAAGTCCCTTATTTGTTCAGCATGTATTCGGCCATATGGGCGGCAGCTTTCTTGCCGGCACCCATAGCCAGGATTACGGTAGCGGCACCTGTGGCAGCGTCACCGCCGGCGTACAGGCCGGGCACGGACGTAGCACCGGTTTCCTCGTCAGCCTGGACGCAGCCTTTTTTGGTCAGCTCCAGGTCGGGGGTGCCTTCGTAGCTCATGGGGTTGGGGGACGTACCAATGGCCATGATTACCATGTCCACCGGCAGGTCGTATTCGCTGCCCTCAATGGGTACAGGACGGCGGCGGCCGGAAGCGTCCGGTTCGCCCAGCTGCATCTTCTGGCAGGTTACGGCGCAGACACGGCCGGTGTCGTCTCCATGGATTACCAGGGGAGCGGTCAGGAAGTCAAACTGGATGCCTTCTTCCTTGGCGTGATGGATTTCTTCCAGCCGGGCAGGCAGTTCAGCCTCGCCCCGGCGGTACAGTACATGCACGTCCGCACCCATCCGGCGGGCACACCGGGCCGCATCCATGGCCACGTTGCCGCCGCCGACTACGGCAGCACGCTTGCTGTGGAGGATGGGGGTGTTGCTCCGGGGATCATAGGTCTTCATCAGGTTGGTCCGGGTCAGGTATTCGTTGGCGGAATATACGCCTACCAGGCCTTCTCCGGGAATCTTCATGAATTGGGGCAGACCGGCACCGGAAGAAATGAAGACGGTTTCAAACCCATGTTCAAACAGTTCAGGAATGGTCAGTACCTTGCCGATAACCATATCGGTTTCGATGGTAACGCCCATTTTCTTTAATTTATTCACTTCCTGGGCCACAATGGCTTTGGGCAGGCGGAATTCAGGAATGCCGTAGCTCAGCACGCCGCCGGGCACATGGAAAGCTTCAAAAACGGTAACGTCAAAGCCTTTTTTGGCCAGTTCCCCAGCGCAGGTCAGGCCCGCAGGGCCGGAACCGATGACCGCGGCCTTGTGGCCGTTTTTGGGAGCGGTTTCCGTGTTTTCTGCGTTGTTGTGGGCAGCCCAGTCGGAGACAAACCGTTCAATCCGGCCGATGGAAACAGATTCCTGTTTGATGCCCCGGACGCATTTGCCTTCGCATTGGTTTTCCTGGGGGCAGACCCGGCCAGAAATCCGCGGCAGGGCATTGGCCCCGGACAGAATTTCGTAGGCAGCGGCAAAGTCGCCTTCAGCGGTCTTTTCCAGGAATTGGGGAATGGGAATGCCTACCGGGCAGCCGGTTACGCAGGCAGGATTGTTGCATTGCAGGCAGCGGCGGGCTTCATTGATGGCTTGTTCCGGCGTGTAGCCCAGCGCTACTTCCAGGAAGTTGCATTTGCGGACGTCCGCCGGCTGTTCCGGCATGGGCGTTTTGGTAGCTTGCAGGTTCAGATTCGGATTAGGCATGTTGGCGTTTTCCTCCCGTCAGGCGGCAAAGATGTTCTTCCCGCTCTTTAGATTCAAATTCCGTATAGGAACGGTTCCGGGCAATGGCTTCATCATAATCAATCTTGTGGCCGTCAAAGTCCGGGCCATCCACGCAGGCAAAGCGCAGTTTTCCGTCCACCGTTACCCGGCAGCAGCCGCACATGCCGGTGCCGTCGATCATCAGGGGGCTCATGCTTACCGTGGTGGGGATATTATATTTTTTCGTCAAGAGGGAAGTAAACTTCATCATGGGCAGGGGTCCAATGGCAAATACATGGTCCAGCTTTTCCCCGCTGTTGATCAGTTCTTCCAGCTTGTTGGTGACAAAGCCGTGGTAGCCGTAGGTGCCATCATCCGTGCACATGTAGAGGTTGGTGGAAGCTGCCTTCATTTCCTTTTCCAGGATTACCAGATCTTTGGTTTTGAAGCCGCTGATCAGCTCTACCTTGTTGCCGGCTTCGTGCAGGGCACGGGCTACCGGCAGGGCAATGGCGCAGCCCAGGCCGCCGCCGACTACTGCCACATGGCCATAGCCTTCCACGGGGGTGGGTTTGCCCAGGGGGCCTGCCAGGTCAGCCAGGCAGTCGCCTACGTTTAGCTGGTCCAGGTCAATGGTGCTGGCGCCGATTTTCTGGTAAATCACGTCTACGCAGCCGTTTTCTGCAGAGGAGATGGTCAGGGGAATCCGTTCTGCATCCACGTTGGAACGCAGGATTACAAACTGACCAGCCTTGGCTTTGGCAGAAATCAACGGAGCGTACATGGAAATCCGCGTAATGTTGGGGTTCAGTACTTCCTTTTCTACAATCTCAAATCTACGAGGCATGGTTTCACATCCTTAATCTAGAGAGCCGCATCGCGGCGTATGGTATGAGAAAGGAAACAGGCGGAAACCTGTTTCCTTTCTTTGAAGAATACCGCATGTTGAATTAAAAAGCAAGATTGAAACAGATTTTGGCTTAATCTTTGATGCCGGCAATATTCTTGGCCAGCTGTTTTTTGCCGTCGATGTTCCCCTGGCGGGCAATCATGATCCGCTGGGCTTGAGGAGAACCGGCCCCGTGCAGGGATTCGGTCCGGTAGCCTACAGCAGCAGCGCCCAGGCACATATTTTCCAGGAAACGCATGATGCGCTGACGGTCTTCGGTGGAAACGTCAGGCCGGCCGGCAAAGAACTTGTTGCAGATTTCGCCGATGGTTTCCCCGTTGCGGCCCACTACCGTGTTGGACTTGAAGTCCGTTTCGGAAGGCATGGTCACCATCAGGCCGCCGGCAATGTCTTCTGCCAGGCGGACGATTTCGTAGGGGAACCGGGTGATGTTCTGCTTGCACACGTTGGCCAGCAGCATATCAATTTGGTAGTTCCCGGCTTTGGTGGGGCAGCCTTCGCAGGAGCAGGCAATGCCGCAGCTGTACAGGGTTTCGTTCAGGTGGGTCATTTCAATCAGTTTGTCTTTGATGTGGCTGGCTTTTTCTACGCCGTTGTATTCGGCAGCCAGGGCAGCGGCCCCAATCACCACATCGCCTACGCCTACTTTGCAGCCGCCGTAGGATTGACGGTGATAACCGGCAAACCGTTCTACCATCATGCCGGCAAATTCATATTCGCCGTTGAGGAAAATGTATTCGTTGGGAATGAACACATGGTCCAGTACCACCAGGGCTTCCTGGCCGCCGAATTTGGCGTTGCCCAGGTCAATGCAGGCACCGGGTTCCATTTTCCGGGTATCGCAGGATTGTCTGCCGTAGACCATGTACAGGCCATCTGCATCGGTGGGGCAGGCAAAGCTTACGGCGTAATCCTTGTCCGCTTCCTTCATGGAAATGGTGGGCATGAAAATGTGCCAATGGGAGTTGATGGAACCGGTCTGGTGCACCTTGGCGCCGCAGACTACAATGCCGTCCGGCCGTTTTTCCACTACATGGACGAACATATCGGGATCGGCTTGTTCATGGGGAGCCTTGGAGCGGTCCCCTTTGGGGTCGGTCATGGCGCCGTCCACGGTCAGGTCGTTATCCTGTACGTAGATCAGGAATTTCTTGAAGTTTTCATGGTAATGGGTGCCGTATTTTTCATCGATTTCATAGGTGGTGGAATAAACGGCATTGAAGGAGTCCATGCCTACGCAGCGTTGGAAGCAGCTGGCGGTCTTTTGACCCAGCAGGCGCTGCATCTTTACCTTCTTGATCAGGTCATCGGTGGATTGGTGCAGGTGGGTGAAGCGGTTTACCGTATGGCCGGTCAGGTTGGAGGTAGCGGTCATCAGGTCCTTGTATTTGGGATCCTGGGCCAGGGCATAGGTCATGGCTACAGAGTTGATGGAAGGACGGATAATGGGATGGTCCACCCAGTTATCAATCTTTTCCCCGAACATATATACTTTCGTGTGGAGCTTGCGCAGGCTTTCTACGTATTCAGCAGCAGTCATCAAAGTCATTTTGGGTTCTCCTTTATTGGAAAAAGAAATCCGATCCGCCGCCCGAAGGAGGCGGACCGGTTAGAGAGAGGGCTATATCATTATTTGCCGGCCAGGGCTGCGTAGGTGTTGTACCGTTCTTCCGCATCCCGTGCACACTTGTTGTACAGTTCTTCCGCCTTATCCGGGAAGGACAGCTTCAAGGATGCATACCGGTTCTGGCCCAGCAGGAAGGCCCGGAAGTCCCCAGTGGGTTTCTTGGAATCCAGGGTGAAGGGATTCTCGCCGGCTTTCTTCTTGTCGGGATCGAAGCGGTACAGATGCCAGTAACCAGCTTCTACGGCTTTCTTTTCTTCGTTCTGGCTGAGGCCCATGCCGCACTTCATGCCGTGTTCGATGCAAGGGCAGTAGCAGATAACCAGGGACGGGCCCGGATAAGCTTCAGCTTCCCGAATGGCTTTCAGGGTTTGGGCAGGATCGGCACCCATGGCTACCTGGGCTACGTACACATACCCATAGCTCATGGCCATCAGGCCCAGGTCCTTCTTCTTGGTTTCCTTGCCGCCGGCAGCAAACTTGGCAATGGCGCCAGCTTCGGTGGACTTGGAAGCCTGACCGCCGGTGTTGGAGTACACTTCGGTATCCAGTACCAGTACGTTGATGTCCCGGCCGGAAGCCAGTACATGGTCCAAACCGCCGTAGCCGATATCGTAAGCCCAGCCGTCGCCGCCGAAGGCCCAAACGCTCTTCTTGGCCAGGTATTCTTTATTGTGACGGATGAATTCCGCTTCTTCGCTGGCGTTGTTTTCCAGGGCAGCCAGCAGATCATCGCTGACCTTCCGGGATTCAGCCGTAACGTCTGCCTTGTCCAGGTAAGCCTGGCAGGCTTCCACAGCTACGCCCTTAGCCTTCAGGGCCGTAACGGAAGCTTTCAGTTCCCGTTTTACCGCATCTTGGCCCAGCAGGTAGCCGTAAGCGTATTCAGCGTTGTCTTCGAACAAGCTCATAGCCCAGGCAGGACCGAAGCCTTTCTTGTCCGTGCAGTACGGGGAAGAAGGAGTGGAGCCGCCGTAAGCGGAGGAGCAGCCGGAAGCGTTGGTGATGTACATCCGGTCGCCAAACAGCTGGGTAACCAGTTTGATGTATGGGGTTTCGCCGCAGCCAGCGCAGGCACCGGAGAATTCGAAATACGGTTTGGCAAACTGGGAGCTCTTGACGTTCTTGTCGCTGACCGCATCTTTCTTCACGGTAACGGTTTCTACAGCATAATCCCAATTGGGAGCTTCGCCCAGCTGGCTTTCCAGTGGTTTCATCACCAGGGCTTTTTCCTTGGCAGGGCACACATTGGCGCAGCTGCCGCAGCCGGTGCAGTCATACGGGGAAACCTGCATACGGAATTCGTATTGGCCAAGACCTGCACCCAAAGCTTTCTTGGTGGCAAAGCCGGCAGGAGCAGCCGCTTTTTCAGCAGCGTCCAGGAGTACAGGACGAATGGCTGCGTGCGGGCAAACCAGGGAGCACAGGTTGCACTGGATGCATTTATCCAGCTGCCATTCCGGTACATCCACAGCAGCCCCACGTTTTTCGTACTTGGTGGTGCCAGCCGGCCAGGTGCCGTCTTCCAGACCATACTTGGTGATGGTGGAAATCGGCAGGCTGTCGCCCTGCTGACGGTTCATGACTTCTACCACTTCCTGGATGAATTCCGGGTTCTTGTTTTCTACCGGAGCATCCTCAGCAGTCAGCCAAGCTTCAGGAATGGTTACCTGGTGCAGTTTTTCAATGCCGTATTCAATGGAAGCATTGTTCTTGTCTACCACTGCCTGGCCCTTTTTCTTGTAGTAGGTCTTATAGATGGCATCTTTCATGGCAGTAACAGCCTGATCGATGGGAATGACATTCAGCAGTTTGAAGAAAGCAGCTTGCAGAATGGTGTTGGTGCGGTTCCCCAGTCCAATTTCCCGGGCAATGGAGGTAGCATCAATGGTGTAGAACTTGGCTTTCTTGGCTGCCAGGGCCCGTTTCATGGTTGCCGGCAGGTGGGTTTCCAGTTCTGCATCGCTCCAGCCGCAGTTTAACAGGAAGGTGCCGCCTTCTTTCAGGTTGGCTACCATATCGTATTTATGCACGTAGGACGGGGTGTGGCAGGCTACAAAGTCAGCCTGGGTTACCAGGTACGGAGAACGGATGGGTTCTTTGCCAAAACGCAGATGGGATTGGGTCAGACCGCCGGATTTCTTGGAATCGTACACAAAGTAGGCTTGGCAGTATAGGTCGGTGGTATGGCCGATGATCTTGATGGAGTTCTTGTTGGCGCCTACGGTGCCGTCGGAACCCATGCCCCACAGTTCTGCACTGGTCTGGCCGGCAGGAGAGGTTTCGATTTCCTGGGTAACCGGCAGGGAAGTGAAGGTTACATCGTCCACAATGCCGATGGTGAAATCGTTTTTGGGTTTGTCCTGTTTCAGGTTGTCATAGACAGCCAGGATTTGGCCAGGAGTGGTATCCTTGGAGCTCAAGCCGTAGCGGCCGCCCACGATTTCCATAGGAATGCCCTTGTTCTTGTAGATGCTGCATACATCCTGGTACAGAGGTTCGCCCATGGCGCCAGGTTCCTTGGTTCGATCCAGTACGGCAATTTTCTTTACCGTAGCAGGAACGGCTTTCAGGAAGTAGTCGGCAGAGAACGGACGGTACAGATGAACGTTGATCAGGCCTACCTTTTCGCCTTTGGCTACCAGGTAATCCACGGTTTCCTTGGCAGTTTCTGCGCCGGAACCCATCATAATGATGATTCTGTCGGCATCGGCAGCGCCATAGTAGTTGAACAGATGGTAGCTGCGGCCGGTGAGTTTGTTGATTCCCTGCATGTAGTGTTCTACAGCATCAGGAATGGCAGCCACTCTCTGGTTGCAGGCTTCCCGGCATTGGAAGAAGATATCCGGGTTTACGGTGGTGCCGCGGGTAGCCGGATGTTCCAGGTTCAAAGCGTTTTTGCGGAAGGCCCGGATGGCATCGTAGTCTACCAAAGGCCGCAGGTCTTCGTAATCCAAAGCATCAATCTTTTGGATTTCGTGGGAAGTACGGAACCGATCAAAGAAATGCAGCACCGGCATCCGGCAGTGGATGGCAGCCAGGTGGGCAACAGCCCCCAAGTCCATAACCTGTTGCGGAGAAGAAGATGCCAGCATGGCAAAGCCCGTGTTCCGGACGGCCATTACGTCGGAGTGGTCACCGAAAATGGAAAGGGCATGGGCGGAAAGGGTACGGGCGGAAACATGGAACACGCCCGGCAGCATTTCGCCAGCGATCTTGTACATATTGGGGATCATCAGGAGCAGGCCCTGAGATGCGGTGTAGGTGGTGGTCAAGGCACCGGATTGTAGCGCACCGTGTACGGTACCGGAAGCGCCCCCTTCAGACTGCATTTCTACAACCTGAACCGGTTGTCCGAATAAGTTCAGCTTTCCGTTTGCAGCCCATTCATCTACGTGTTCTGCCATCGGAGATGAAGGGGTGATGGGGAAAATACCGGCTACTTCGGTAAATGCGTAGGAGATATAGGCAGCCGCCTGGTTGCCGTCCATCAACTCAATTTTCTTAGCCATTTTACGTCCTCCCTTAAATTGTTGTTCAAGAATAACCTTCTGCTTCACCGGGTCAGCCAATCATTGGGTAATGACTGACAATCGATCCGGCGCAAGCGGACCGATTTTTGAAGTTATCTCATATATACCCTTTTTTGGCCTCCGGTGCTTTGCACTCCATCGCATATATTTTGCTTTTTTTCACACCAGGCCACCAAAGCCTCCTGAAAAAATGCCAAAAAAGCAGGAGAAAACGGCGCAAAGCAAGGCGCCGTGCGGCTTCCTGGACTTTGCAGGAATCCCTTCCGCCAGTTGGAGAAAAAAAGCAAAATTGCTATATAAGGAAGGCTTTTGTCCCTTTGCCAACCATCCGACAAACGGCAAAAAAATAATGGGTTGTCGCAAAGAACCCAAAACCTGTACTAGCTATAATGAGGACAACAAAACAAAGAGCTGCTTCCGCTAAACCTAAGCAGTTTATAACAGCCCGGCCAGAGCCGGCAGCTGTAAAAGGAGGAAATATAAAATGGATATGAGCTATTTGAAAGACATGCCTATTGCAGTTCTGGGCGGCGGTGCCGTTGGTAAGACCATGGCAGCTGACTGCGCTTTGGCTGGCAAGGAAGTTCGGATCTGGGACCAACCTGCTTTCGCAAAACGCAACTTCGTCAACATTGAAAAAACCGGTATTACCCTGAGCGGCAACCAATTCTCTTATTTTGGTTACAATCGCAAAGGCACTGCAAAGGTTGCCCTGGCTACCGATGACATGGCTAAAGCTGTAAAAGGCGCCGGCATCATCATCGTTGCTACGGTAGCTCTGGCTCACGAAAACCTGTTCCGTGAACTGATTCCTCTGCTGGAAGATGGCCAAGTCATCCACATCCTGCCGGATAACTGTGGCACCTTCATTTTCCGCAAATTGATGCGTGAACTGAACTGCACCAAGAAAGTCATCGTAGGTGCTTGGTACACTGCTCCTTACGGCATCCGTGTTGTAAAACGCGGCGGCGTTACCACCAACGAATGCAAAGTAGAAGACAGAATCACCACCATCCGCGGCTGCGCTCTGCCTATGACCGATAACGATGCCTTCATGGCTTCCGCTTGGTACATTCCTGCATTCGGCGCCATCATGGACGCTGAAGGCGAAGTAACGGTTGCTAAAGACGGCAGCGAATACCATCATGGTTTCGTAACCGGCAACACCGTTCTGGATATCAACCTGTCCAACGTTAACCCTGTAATCCACGTTCCTGGCACCGTTCTGGGCGTATCCACCATGCAGAACTTCGACACCGTTCTGGGTCAAGAAAAGAAGAACTACTCCCTGTATGGTTTCGCTCTGTGCCCCGGCATTGCTGAAGTACAAGCTCAATTCTGGGAAGAAGAAAAAGAATTGGCCAAAGCTATGAACATCGGCCTGTGCACTGTAAACTATGAAGACTTCTTCTCCCGTACCACCATGTACGGCAAAGAATACATGGGCCCTGACTTCGCAGTTCCCTTTAACGAAAGATACGAAAACTTCTTCGGCGATGGCCCGTTCGACCTGGAAAACCGCTACATCACTGAAGACGTTCCTGTTGGCTGCTACCTGATGAGCCAATTGGGCAAGAAATACGGCGTAAAGACCCCGATCATCGATGCTATGATCCTGCTGGCTTCCACCATGCTGAAACGCGACCTGGCTGGCGAAAGCAAGTACACCCTGGATTACCTGGATATCGGCCACATGAACGACGAACAACTGCAGAAATACCTGCGTGAAGGCGTCTTCACCCCGAAAAAATAATAGGAAGCTTGTTTAGCATCATATATAGCAGGAGCTGCTGGTTCCCTTGGGAGCCGGCAGTTCCTGTTTTTTGCGTGAAAAGCAGCAAAAATCCCCGAAAAAACGAATCCTGTTACTCCTGCAAAAACCGCAAATGTCAGAATATTTTGCGCAAAACAATTTGCGGGCATGCAAAAATAATTTAGCCAAAAGCCGTTATTTTTTGCAGTTTGGCTGCTCTTTGGCCCTGAAATTGTACTGGAAATCAGGAAAACAGGATTTTCTTCCCAAAAGGGGCAAAGTCCCCGGAAGGCACAGCCCGTGCGGGTTTTCAAGACTGAATTACCTGAAAATTGGCAAAGTACAGGCAATGCTGACAAAAGATTTTTTAAATTGGCACGGTTTTTGCAATACATATAGGTGAAAGCATTGGAGAGGTCTCCAAAAAAGAAATTGGCCCGTAAGTGTTGGCAGTCGATAGCCGGAAAGTGATAAGGAGGAGTTTTATCATGGCAAAAGAGTATTTGAAACGGATTGAAGCATTGCGCAAACAGTACCTGGAAACCCGGGTGGACATGGACGTTTACAACGCAAAGTATTTGACCGAAGGCTTCAAGGAATCTGAAGGACAACCCTGGATCATCCAAAAGGCCACTGGGTATTATCATCAGTGCAGAGATAAGAACATCTACATTCTGCCCCATGAACTGTTGGTCGGCGGCGTAGCCTTTAAACCCCGTGCCGGCGTTCTGTGCGCTGACAGCTCTGCTTCCATCATTGACCGGGAATTGGATACCATCAGTACCCGTCCCTATGACCCGTTCTACCTGAGCGAAGAAGGCAAGAAGGTCTTCAAGGAAGATGTTTCCGATTACTGGAAGAACAAATGCTTGTTTGACCGCTGGCGTCTGATGGCTCCCCAGGATATGAACACCCTGCGGGACAACGGCATCATTTATATCGACCGGAAAGCCGTCCGCGGCTATGGCGAAAATACCCCGGGCTGGACCCGCATCCTGACCAAAGGCTTGGGCGGCATCAAGAAGGAAGCCGAAGAAGCCCTGGCTAAACTGGACGATGCCAACCCTGGCGATCTGGAAAAGAGCTACTTCTACAAAGCAGAAATCATGGACTGCGATGCCATCGTTCTCCTGGCCAACCGTCATGCAGACCTGGCCGAAAAGATGGCTGCTGAAGAAAAGGACGAAACCCGGAAACAGGAACTCTTGAAGATTGCAGAAGTTTGCCGCTGGGTGCCTGAACATCCTGCCCGCACCTTCTACGAAGCTTGTCAAAGCATGCTGTCCTACGAATATGCAATCTTCATGGAACAGAACGCTTCTTCCTACAACCTGGGCCGTCTGGACCAATACCTGTATCCGTACTACAAAGCCGACAAGGCTGCTGGTATCCTCACCGACGATGACGCACAGGAACTGCTGGACTGCCTGTGGATCAAGATTGCTGAAATGTCCCTGTTCCAGGATGAAGTAACCGCCCAATATGCTGCTGGTTACTGCATCACGGTACAAACCTCCTGCGGCGGTATTGACCAATATGGCAACGATGCTTCCAACGAATTGTCCTACATGATGATCCAAGCTACCGAAGATGTCCGCTTCAAGGAACCGAACCTGGGCTTCACCTATGATATTGCCAAGAACCCGGATTCCCTGCTGCACAAGGCTGTTGAATCCATCAGCCGCGGCCTGACCATGCCGGCCATCTACTCCAACCAAGTTGGTATCTCCATGATGCAGAACAAGGGCGTGCCCCTGCGTGAAGCTTGGGATTGGAACCCCTGCGGCTGCGTAGAAACCAACCTGTCCGGCCGTATGAAACAATATACCGATATTGCCGATATCAACATGGGCGCCATGGTTGAACTGGCCCTGAACGACGGCGTCAGCCGCATTACCGGCAAACGGGTATCCGTTTCCACCGGCGATCCCCGGAACTTCAAGACCTTTGACGATTTCTGGAATGCCGTAATGAAACATATCGACTATGCGGTAGACGTTATCGTCAGCGGCAACCAGCTGCTGGATTACCTGAGCATGCGCTATCGTCCAGTACCTGCCCTGTCCCTGAGCTATGAACACTGCATGGAATCCGGCTTGGATTACAGCCAGCCCGGCGGTGCCAAATACAGCGCAGGCGGCGGCGTTATCACCGTTGGCCAGGCAGATATCATCAACTCCATCGCCGATGTGAAGTACCTGGTTTACGATACCAAGAAAGTTTCCATGGATACCCTGATCAAGGCCCTGGATGCCAACTTCGTAGGCTATGAAGACGTGCAGAAACTGTGCCTGGAAGCTCCCAAGTACGGCAACGATGATCCCAAAGCTGACTTCTGCGTAGGCGCTATCTACACTCACGTAGCTGACCAGTTCGAAAAATACAACACCAAGTTTGGTAAGATGACCATGGGCATGCTGCCTGTATCCGGCAACACTCCTATTGGTGAATGGGTTGGCGCACTGCCTTCCGGCCGTAAAGCCAAGACCCCTCTGACCGATGGTATCGGCGCTACCGGCGGTACCGACGTGAATGGTCCTACCGCACTGCTGAAATCCGTAAGCCATCTGCCGCATGCTCGTTATACCCAGGGCACCCAGCTGAACATGAAGTTCGAACCGGAACTGATTAAAGGCAACGGCGGCATGGTGAACGCCATGAACATGCTGAAGACCATGAACCTGTTGGATGTATACCATGTACAGATCAACTGCGTAGACCGGGATACCCTGATTGACGCCCAGAAGCATCCGGAAAACCACCGGGATCTGCTGATCCGTGTAGCTGGCTACACCGCCTTCTTCGTTGAACTGAGCAAGGAAACCCAGGACGAAATCATTGGACGTACCGAAATCAACAAGTGGCATGTAGACAAATGCTGCGTGGCTAAATAAGCGGATTATTTGAGAGGATGTGGGGAGTATGGTTGCGGAACAGCTGGCAGGGATGGTCCTGCGGATTGAAAGGTCTTCCATTCACGATGGGGACGGTATGAGAACGGTGGTATTTTTGAAGGGGTGCCCGCTGCAATGCGAATGGTACTCCACCCCGGAAAGCCAGAATTTCCACCAGGAAACCACCCAGGATGGCAAAACTACCTATGGCAAGAAAATGACCGTAGGGGAAGTGATGACTGAAGTCCGGAAGGATAGCCCGTTCTACTTCATGACCGGGGGGCGGGATGACCATCTCCGGCGGGGAGCTGCTGGCCCAGCCCTGCTTCGCCCGGGAACTTCTTCACAATTGCACGGATGAAGGCATCAATACGGCTGTGGAAACCAGCCTGTTTGGACCCTGGAATGCTCTGCAATCCCTGCTTCCCTACATCAATACCGTGTATGCGGATTTAAAAGCCGTGACCCCTGCGCTCCATAAGGAGCACTGCGGGATCACCAATGAAATTATCCTGGATAACTTCCGGGCTATGGATAAGGATCCCAATCCTTTCCGGCTGATTATTCGGACCCCGCTGATTCCCGGTATCAATGATACCGAGGCTGAGCTGGCGAAGATCGGCGAATTCTGTGCCAGTCTGAAACGGCTGGTGCACCTCCAGCTGCTGCCGTATCACCGGCTGGGGGAAAGCACCTATCAGAAACTGGGCCGGGATTACAAGCTGGCAGGCGTTCCGTCTCCCACTCCGGAGCATATGGAATGGTGCCAGGAATTCCTGAAACAGTATCTGGATAACGTGGTGCTGTAAGACAACTGTATTTCGATCGGCTGCCCGCAAGGGTGTAAAGGGTGCTGCGAAAAAATGAAAGCTCATTTTTCGCAGCACCCTTTTTTAGTGTTCATTTGTTTCAAGCCATATCCGCACATCGAAACTTCTTCCGAGGCCCTGCGGGCCCTACCTCCTGAGCGCTTGAAGGTGGCATGCTAGGCCACTACTGGTCAACTAATGCCGGAACTATGATGCTGGTATTGTTAAACACTGGAAACCTGATGGGTCTGAACGGCTCCTTCAAGCGTTGCGCTCATATCCAATAGTCCATCAGCTTTTTAAGGGACTATTGGTTAATATGAGCCATGTGATAGCATTCCAAGAAGCGAGCTCGGAGAGCGAAGCTGATTGGCATAATGCGAACCACTCAGGAGCTGTCAGCCTATAGGATGACTGAGGAAGTTTCGTTTTTTCACAGTACCATTTTTTCAGGCCGGGAAGCTTCTCTCTTGAGAAATGCTTCCCGGCCTTTTCTGCAGAAAAATGGACTATGAGAAGGGGGATATTTCCAGCCTGAAGCCGAAGCCAAACCAGCAGGAAACCCTAAAAATAGAAAAACAAAATTTCTGTGTGGGAAAATGGGCGCCGGAAAAGGTTTCCGGCAGGAGACCTGGGGGAGTTGCTGCCTATTGGCAAAAACCGCAAAAAATAGCCGGAAACACAGCTTTTTTGCAAAGTTTTTCCTGGCGCAAAATAAGAATTATTATCCATAAGTTAGCCGCAAAAAACGTTTTGCGGATTTTAGGGTAAATTGCAGAAAAAAGCTAGGAAAAATGCGCCTTTATCAAATACCTGCAAAAATTTTGCAGCAGAAACTTTTTGCGCAAAGAAAAGCAAAAAAATTTGCATGCAAGAGAGATCTGAACAGGTTTTTGGAAAGGCAAAAGTCTTTGCCCATATGCAACCAAAAAATGTACATAAAATCAGAAAGCTAGCAAATAAGCTAATTTGACAAGTTTGAATTATAAGAAAACAAAACATTTTCAGACAACTAAAAAAGTTGGCATGGTTTTTGCAATATATAAAAGTGTAGAGATTGGAGAGAGGGCTCCAATATAGAGGAGAAACCAAAAAGAGGAGGAATCGCAAAATGCCGGAAGAAAATCTGAAAGGCAAGATTTACACGGAAGTGCTGGTAGTCATCGGACTGCTGCTGGCCGCGGAAATCATCCTTGGTGTATTTTTCACCAAGCAATTCGGCGCAGTCATGTCAACCAGTACCTACTACATCGGGGACCACTTCGGCTGGTGGATCAATTCCCTGTCCGTGCTGACCGTTATTCTCGGTCTGGTATTGATTGTGTTTAAATGGGGGGACGTTAAGATCGGGGGCATCGATGCCAAGCCCGACTTCACCACCTGGCAGTGGTGGTCCATTTCCATCTGCGGCGGTATCGGCTGCGGCCTGCTGTACTGGGCCATGGGCGAACCTATGTTCCACTTTATGAAGCCGCCCGTTGCCATCCATGCAGCAGCAGGAAGCCGGGATACAGCCATCTTCGCTGTCAGCCAGGCCATGTTCCACTGGTCCTTCGTCCAGTACTTCATCTATTCCCTGCCTGCTACCGCTTTCGCCCTGCTGTGCTTCAACTACCAGAAATCCCTGTCCATGGGACCCATGGTGTATGAAACCACCGGCAAGGTGCACCGCCGGGTAACCACCATCCTGCACATCCTGTGCGGTTATGCAGTGGCCTGCGGCGTATCCAACTCCATGGCAGCCGGCCTGATGCAGATTTCCGGCGGCATCAACGCCGTTTTCGGCGTCACCCAGGGACCTGTGATGTACTTCTTCCTGACCGTAGCCGTGGCAGCCTTCTTCATCATTTCCTGTATTACCGGCATCAACAAAGGCCTGACCTACGTATCCACCGCCTGCATGTTCTGCTTCTTTGGCTTGATGATCTACGTAGTGCTCACCGGCAACTCCGAATTCATTGGCAAAATCGGCACCGAAGCCATGGGCCAAATCATGGACAACTTCTGGGGCAAGATCACCATCAACAATACCATGGCTCCTATGGACCAATGGCCTAACGAATGGCCCATCACCTTCTGGAATTCCTTCTTCATTTACGCACCGGTTATCGGCATGTTCCTGGCCCGGCTGGGCAAAGGCCATACCGTCCGGGAATTCCTCCTGGTAGAAATCCTGGTTCCGTCCCTGTTCTGCTGCCTGTTCATCGCCATCTTCGCTGGCCAAAGCATGTACGTACAAACCAGCGGCATTATGGATGTCTGGGCCATGATCCAGCAGGAAGGCATGCAGACCACCCGGTACCAGGTACTGGGCACCATGCCCGGCGGCAAAGTGGTACAGCTGATTTTCCTGATTACCGTATGCCTGTCCTTCATTACCCTGGCAGACCCCAACACTTCCGCCCTGTCCACCCTGTGTGTTCATGGCCAGGAAATCGACTCTGAGCCTCCCAAGGTGATGAAAATTATCCTGGGTACTGCCATTTCCGCAGTGGCCTACCTGCTGGTAGTCTCCGGTGGTATGGAAGCCGTTAAGGGCCTCTTGAACATCGGCGGCCTGCTTATGACCCTGCCCACCCTGTGGCTGTGCCTGATCATCTTCAAACTGGAAAAACCCCTGCTGGCCTCCAAGAGCCATAGAATCAGCACCGCACCGGTGGTGGACGAAGTGGTTGCCCCTTCCGGCAACATTTCTGCCAAGGTCAGAGGGCTGGATGTAGTGATTCACCAATATCCGTATTCTGATTATTGATAACGCAAGTAAACAGAACTGAGAGAGACAGTTCGGTGAGAAAGAGGAGAGGGAGACAATGCTGAATCAAAAGTTTGATATCCAACTGTATCATGAATGTTATGGGGAACATGACCATGCGTATCCGCAAATTCTGGTGCCCCTGGAACGTACCATGGACATTCAGATTGGTGATGTGGAGTACAAGGTAACGCCCCAGGAACTGTGCCTGATTCCGGCGGAAACCGATCACCAATGCAGCTACAGCGGCAAACTTCTGGTAATCAACCTGACGGAAATCAGCACCGAGGACCGGGACGCAGAGCTGCTGTCCTATCCGGTGGTTGTCTCCATGTGCGGCCAGATTACGGAACTGGTGGACCTGATCCAAAAGGAACTGAAACAGAATCCTAACAGCCAGTCCGTACGCTACCTGTACAGCTTCCTGTACAGCAAACTGCTGGAAAACTGCGCTGCTCCGTCCATTCGCTATCTCACCGAGCATTATGACCTGCCCATTACCGTCAACCAGTTGGCGGAAATGGAAAACTACAACGTCACCTACTACAACGACTGGTTCAAACAGCAAACCGGTTGTTCCCCCAGCCTGTATCTGCGGAAAATGCGGATTGACCGAGCCAAGGAATTGTTGTTAGAATCCAACCATACCATGATGGAGATTGCCGTTATGGTGGGCTACAGCAGCAACTCCACCTTTACCCGGGCCTTCCACAGCATTACGGGGAAACCGCCCAAAGTGTTCCGGGAAGAACATGGCATTAAAGATATTGGCTGATGCGAAAGGCTTTTATTTGTTTTTCAAATTTCAATAATGATAGGAGAGAAATCACATGAGCAAAATCACGGGAAAGAACGCCAAGAGACAATTTAAACTGGGGATGCACAGCTACACCCTGCATTTGAGCGGCTACGGCGAAAGCTGGGGCTTCCAAAGCGAAGGCAAGCATTACGCTTTTGAAAAGGCCGGCACCCTGGAAGATTTGATGGACCTGGCTGTAAAAGAAGGCATCCAGGTACTGCATATTACCCTGGTAGACCTGAACAACGATACCACGCCGGAACATCTGGCCAAGGTGAAAAAGGAAGCTGAAGAACACGGCGTAGAACTGGAACTGAACATTTCCTTCAACGCTCCTTCCGATCCCCGGGTTAATGCTACCATCGAAGACGCTCTGGAAATCGGCCATGCTATTGGGGCCAAACTGGTGAAATTCAGCACCGACGTGGAACATCCCCATCCCATTTCCCACGCTTCCATGTGCCCGGAAGCCATGGAACAAATGGCCAAGATTGTCCTGGATTTCAAGAAGAACATTCCTACTATTGAAAAATACGGCATGAAGATTGCCATCGAAAACCACTGCGACCTGTTCTCCGACGAAGTGATCTGGATGGTAAAACAATTGAACCATCCTCTGATTGGTGCCTGCTGCGATACCATAAACTCCCTGATGCTGGCCGAAGGCATTGAAGAATGCGTACGGAAAATGGCTCCCTATGCCTACTGCGTACACTTCTGCGACAACCGGGTATTTGCCGATCCTGACGGCACCCATTCCCTGGGCTGCGCCATTGGCGACGGGGATGTGGATGTAATCGAAGTCATGAAGATCCTGCGCGCTGAAGCTCCGGAAGAACTGGATACCATCGACCTGGAAATCGAACTGCCCCTGAGCGGTTACACCCTGGAAGACGGCCGGAAAGAAGAAATTGCCGCTATGCGCAAGAGCATCAAATACATGCACGAAGTTCTGGATATCGGAACCAACCGCTAAGAGGAAAGCCTGTCGCTTCGGCGGCAGGCTTTTTGTCCCTAAGGCGGAAACCTTTTGATGGGAGGAAAATGTCATGAAATGGTCGGAGGCACTTACAGCCCTGTCCCAATGCGGTCTGGGGGCGCTGATCCTGGATCTGGACGGACAGGTACGCAAAATCAATGCCCGGGGGGATGAGCTGCTCCATGGGGACGGCAAACTGGAGGGGGCGCCCCTGCCCGCCTGCGCCGTGCCCCTGCTCCAGCCGGTGGAGGAGCGGGTGTACGGGAACCCGGCGTTTGGGGAGTACATTGCCCGCTGCCCCACGCCCACCCTGGAGGATCTGCCGGAAGGGTACCGGTTCCTGGTCTTCCAGAAGACCGATTATGAGGCCTGTCACGATATGCTCCTCAGCGCCCTGAACCAGATCAAGGAATCCGTCATCATCTGCGACCAGGATTCCCGGATCTACTTCCTCAATGACGCCGCAGTCCGCATGGACGGCCTTACCAACTATGGGGTGGTAGGGGAGAAACTGCCCAATGTGTACAAGAGCCAGGACGACAAGGGTCTCTTGGTTCCCTGGGTCATTGAGCACAAGCAGCCCCTCCGGGATGTGCGCCAGCACTATACCACCTGTCGGGGCCGGGCCGTGGACATTATGGCCAGCTGCTATCCCATTGTCCAGAACGGCCAGGTGCTGGGCGGGTGCAGCGTGATGGAGGACTGGAGCACCGTGGATGAGCTCCACAAGAAAATCATCGACCTTCAGGAAAAGCTGCTGCACGTGACCAAAGAAGGCGGCAAAAAGGCCCATAAAAACGTGCTGAAGGCCAAATACCATTTCGAGGACATTATCTTTGCCAGCGACGCCATGGCCGCCCTGATGCAGCGTTGCCGCCACGTGGCCAAATCTTCTTCCTCCATCCTGATCTATGGGGAGACAGGTACCGGGAAGGAACTGGTGGCCCAAAGCATCCACAACGCCAGCAGCCGGGCGGACGGGCCCTTTTTGGCCATCAACTGTGCGGCCATTCCGGAGAACCTGCTGGAAGGGATCCTCTTTGGCACGGAAAAGGGGGCCTATACCGGGGCCGAGCAGCGGCCGGGCCTGTTTGAGCAGGCGGACGGAGGGACCCTGCTTTTGGACGAAATCAACTCCATGAACATCAACCTCCAGCCCAAGCTGCTGCGGGTGCTTCAGGAAGGCACCGTGCGCCGGGTAGGGGGCATGACGGAGCATCCGGTGGACGTCCGGGTGCTGTCCAACATGAACATTACTCCCCAGCAGGCCCTGGAGGAGCACAAGCTGCGCCGGGACCTGTTCTACCGGTTGGGGGTGGTGGATCTTCGGGTGCCGCCCCTGCGGGAGCGCATGGAGGACGTACCTCTTTTGGCTAAGCATTTTATTATGCTCTACAACCAGAAGCTGAACAAAAACGTCCGGAACGTGGATGCCCAGGTGCTGGAGCTGTTCCAGAGCTACAACTGGCCCGGCAATGTCCGGGAGCTGCAGCACGCCATCGAGTTTGCCATGAACGTGCTGCCGGATGACCGGAACATGATTACCCTGGACTACATTCCGGAGAATATTGTCCAGGTCCAGCAGGAGGAGAAGGACGCCTTCTATCCTGTTCAGCCGGGGCTGATCGCCCCCTACGACAAGCCCAAGCGGGATAAGTATGCCAAAAAGCGGACCCTGCGGGAAGTGGAGCGGGCAGCGGTCTACCAGGCCCTGCGCCACCACCAGGGGAATATTTCGGCGGCAGCCCGGCAGCTGGGCATGAGTCGGCAGAACCTTCAGTACCGGATCAAACGGGATGGCATCGATTTGAATGAGTTCCTGAGTTGATGCAAAAAGTATTTTAAAAATGGAAAACTGATTGAAAAAATGGTCTGCAAACCGGAAATGGATTTGCAGGCCATTTTTTCTAGGGACATGGGGTATGTTTTTTCAGCCTTTTTTGTAAGAAAAATTTACATAGGAACTTCCGCTTTTTGGCTAAACTATGTTAAAAATATCAGACAGCCATATGTATCGGAGGAATTTTCCATGAAAAGCACAGAAGCACTTACCTTATTGTCCCAGTGCAATCTGGGCGCATTGGTCCTGAACCCGGACGGCAGGGTACTGGACATCAATGCCAGAGGGGACCAGCTGCTCCACGGGGAAGGAAAACTAAAGGGCGCGCCCCTGCCTGCCTACTGTATGCCCCTGCTCCAATCCGGGACGGAGCGGGTGTACAGCAATCCTGCTTTTGGAGAATACGTAATGCCCTGTCCGGATCCCGAGGTGGAGGGGCTGCCGGAGGGCTGCCGCCTGGTGGTGTTTCAAAAAGCGGACTACGAAGCCTGCCACGATATGCTGCTCAGTACCCTGAACCAGATCAATGAGTCCGTGATTGTCTGCGACAAGGAGTCCCGAATCTATTTCCTGAACGATGCGGCGGTGCGCATGGACGGGCTCACCAATTACGGAGTGGTGGGGGAAAAGCTGGACAAGGTGTACCAAAGCCAGGACGGCGACGGTCTGCGGGTGCCCTGGGTTATTGAGCATCGGGAAGCCGTTCGGGACTTCCGGCAGCATTACACCATCTTTCGGGGAAAAAGCGTGGACATTATGGCCAGCTGCTACCCCATTGTGCAAAACGGCCAGATCCTGGGGGGCTGCAGTGTCATGCAGGACTGGAGCGCCGTGGACCAGCTCCACAAGAAGGTCATCGACCTCCAGGAAAAGCTGCTGCACCTGACCAAGGACGGGGGCCGGCATTCCCACAAGAACGTACTGAAAGCCAAGTACCATTTTGATGATATTGTCTTTGCCAGTGATGCCATGGCAGCCCTGATTCACCGCTGCCGTCACGTGGCCCAGTCCTCCTCCTCGGTGCTGATCTACGGGGAAACGGGCACCGGCAAGGAACTGATTGCCCAGAGCATACACAACGCCAGCAAGCGCAGCAATGGGCCTTTTTTGGCCATCAACTGCGCGGCCATACCGGAGAACCTGCTGGAAGGGATCCTCTTTGGCACGGAAAAGGGTGCCTATACCGGCGCCGAGCAGCGGCCGGGACTGTTTGAGCAGGCGGACGGAGGAACCTTGCTCTTGGACGAAATCAACTCCATGAACCTGAACCTGCAGCCCAAGCTGCTGCGGGTGCTTCAGGAAGGTACGGTGCGCCGGGTAGGGGGCATGACGGAGCGGCCGGTGAATGTCCGGGTACTGTCCAATATGAACATCACGCCCCAGCAGGCCCTCCAGGAACACAAGCTTCGCCGGGACCTGTTCTATCGGCTGGGGGTGGTGGACCTGAGAATCCCGCCCCTAAGGGAACGGCTGGAGGATATTCCCCTTTTGGCCAAGCATTTTATTATGCACTACAACCAGAAGCTGAACAAAAGCGTCCGCACTATAGATAATCAGGTGCTGGAGCTGTTCCAGGGCTACAATTGGCCCGGCAATGTCCGGGAGCTGCAGCACGCCATCGAGTATGCCATGAACGTGCTTCCCGATGACCGGAACCTGATTACCCTGGAGTACATCCCGGAAAACATCAGCCAGCTGCAAAAAGAGGAAGCAGAGGGCTTCTATCCTGTGGCCCCCAGTTTTGCACCGGGGCTGGAGCCGGCCAAACCCACCCGGCAGACCCGGAAGCGGACCCTCCGGGAAGTGGAGCGGGCTGCCGTCTGCCAGGCCCTCCGGGCCCAGCACGGCAATATTTCGGCGGCTGCCCGGCAGCTGGGTATGAGCCGGCAGAATCTCCAGTACCGGATCAAACGGGACAGCATTGATTTGAACGAATTTTTAGGCTAACTGCATACCATGCCCGCGGGACAGGGAAACCTGCCCCGCTTTTTTGTGAAGGGTGCAGCTGCCTGTGAAACGCTTTTTGCAGGGTAAAAAAAGGAAAAATAATTTGCGCCTAAAAAGCAGACGTATTGACTCTGCAAAATAACGCAAAAATTTGCATAGGAATTGCTTTTGCTATAAAAAATGGCGTAAAACCTGGAGAAAAACGACAGGAAAAAATCTTGAAATATAGCAAAATTATTTGCAGCTATGCAAATATAATGCCTATAATTTGGCACGCAAAAAGAAAATCAGCAGGTGCAAAAACCTCATTTTTTTATTTGCACTTAGTGTAAAAATAAAAAGTACAGAAACTGGAAAAATGGCTTGAAACGGCGGTTTTGAACCAGTATATCCATTAGTTTTTCTAATGAGTTACAAACTTTTTTCAAACAGGCACGTTTCTTGCAAGATAGTAAAGCGTAGGAGGACTGGTTGTCACTGGTCCTGAAAAATCGGAATATTTGCATTAGAGGAAAAACGGACTGAACAGAAAGGAGGAATTTGCCGCGCCGGAGCCGCCCAGGGTATGGAAGAACGTGCAGGGGCAGCACCGGAGGAAACAGGTTTCCTGTTATTATCTTAGATCGTAAGGAAAGGGGTTTTTGAGATGAGTAAAGAGAGAAAGAAGTACGAGCTGCGCCCCATCGTCATGTCTGTGACAGTGGTGCTGTTCGCCCTGATGCTGATAGCCATCGTGGTGGATGCCAAGGGTTTCTACAACGTGCTGAACAACCTGGTCATGCATAATGCCATGTGGGACTTTGGCTGGTTCCTGAGTCTGCTGTGCTTTTTCATGGTCATTTTCTGCGTGGTCTGCATGCTGACCCCCATTGGTTCCATCCGGCTGGGCGGTCCCAATGCCAAACCCAAGTTCACCTATATGCAATGGTTCGGGATTTCCCTGTGCACCGGCATTGGCGCCGGCGTGGTGTTCTGGGGCTCGGCTGAACCTTTGATGCTGGCCATGGAACCGCCCAAGTCCCTGGGCCTGATTCCTGGCAGCAACCAAGCCGTGCTGTGGAGCATGGCCCGCTGCTTCCTCCAATGGGGTTTTACTCCCTATGCCACCTGCGTGGTGACCGGCGTAATTCTTTCCTACGTAATTCTCAACAAGAAAGCCCCTTTCCGTACCAGCTCCCTGCTGATCCCTATTTTTGGACCGGAAGTCATTGGCAGCCGGAAAGCCGACTGGTTTGATGCTCTGTCCACCTTCGCCCTGACCGGTGCTGTAGCCGGCGGCCTGGGGTACGGTGCTATGCAGCTGTCCGCTGCTGTAAAAGCCTTTGCCGGTTATCCGCCTTCCCTGCCGGTATACGTAGCGATTATTTTCTTCATGTTCCTGTTCTACAACGCCTCTGCGCTAAGCGGTCTGCAAAAAGGCATCACCTGGCTGTCCAACAAGAATGTGCAGTTCTTCTTTATCCTGCTGCTGTTTGTACTGTTCTTTGGTCCCACCGCCTACATTTGCAACCTGTTTGCCGAATCCCTGGGCGAATACGTATCCAACTTCATTGCTATGAGCCTGAACACCATGCCCTATGCGGATTCCGGCATGTGGCCCCAGAATTGGGATATGTACTGGTGGGCTGACTGGATGGCCTATGCACCGCTGCTAGGCCTGTTCATGGTAAAAGTGGCCTACGGCCGTACCATCCGGGAATTTATCGCCATTGAATGGGTGGCTCCTGCCATGTTCGGGATTGTGTGGTTCGCCGTATTTGGCGGCAACATCCTCCACTCCCAGCTGTGGGACGGTGTCAATTTCTATGAACAATACCTGGCCAATGGGGCAGAAGCCATGACCCTGACCAGTTTTGACGTACTGCCCATTCCCCTGGTTTCCAAGATTTTCATGCTGATCATCATCACCATTTCCGTGGTTACCCAGTGCGAATCCATGACCATTACCCTGGCCAGTATGACCATGAAGGAAACCACCGTAAACGAAGAAGCTCCTGTTGCACTGAAGCTGTTCTGGGGCATTACCTTCGCCGTGATTGCCGCTGTCTTCATTGTGTTGGGCGGCATTGATGGGGTTAAGACCATCAAATCCTTCTGCGGTATCCCCCTGGCCTTCATCTGCGGCTGGCTGACCCTGGGCTTTATCCGCTACATGGCCAAACGCCCCCGGAATCTGGACGGTTCCTACGTCTACGAAGACGAATGCGTCAACGATCCGGATAACGGGGAACCCATGGCACCCCGCAGCACCAACAAGTGGCTGAACAAAATGGGTTGGTAAAACCGGCTCAGCCTATTAACCAGTGACATACGCGGTTCATTCCGGCTGCCGCGTTTGTCTATACCCTGGTTTTCAGGACCTCCTGGAGACCAGGGATTTTTTTGCCTGAATGGCGACGGGAAACCGGCAGCTTTGGCAGCAAAATATAGGGCAGCTGAAAAAATGTATTTAACCTGAAAGAAAAATAATTTGCGGCCCTGGGGCAGCTTTCTGGTGCAAAAAAATTCTGGGAAAAACGGGTGGGCAGCCTGAACCTGGGCTGTACTCTAGCTCTGAAAAATAACGAGAAGATTCAGAAATGACAAAAATCTTTGCAGGGGGAGCAAAAATATGCTTAAAGTTAGGCGTGCAAAATCGTCCTGAAAGTGCAAAAGAAATCTTTTGAATTTTTTTGCACTTTGCGTAATCCAAAATAAAACAGTTGCCTCTGGACCTTGACCGGTACTGGAGTTTTTCTGTAGCCCCTCGGGAAAGTGAACCGTGCCTACAGCGCCTTTGGCAAATAGGCACGGTTTTTGCCATATAGAAAATCGTAATGGACTGGCGCCAACCCAGCCTAAAAAATCGGAATAATACAATAAGGAGGAAATGAAAATGCCGGAAGCAAACCTGAAAGGCAAAATCTACAAAGAAGTCCTGGTGGTCATAGGACTTCTCCTGACCGCAGAAATCATACTTGGGGTATTCTTCACCAAGCAATTTGGTACTGCCATGTCCACCATGCTGTATTGGATTGGGGACACCTTTGGCTGGTGGATCAACTTCCTGTCCGTGCTGACGGTTATCTTGGGTCTGGTACTGATCATCTTCAAATGGGGGGACATCAAGATTGGCGGCATTGATGCCAAACCGGATTTCACCACCTGGCAGTGGTGGTCCATCTCCATCTGCGGCGGTATCGGCTGCGGCCTGCTGTACTGGGCCATGGGCGAACCCATGTTCCAATTTATGACCCCGCCCCTGGCCATCCATGCTGCCCTGGGCAGCCGGGATGCGGCCATCTTCGCCGTCAGCCAGGCCATGTTCCACTGGTCCTTCGTCCAGTACTTCATCTATTCCCTGCCTGCTACCGCCTTTGCCCTGCTGTGCTTCAACTACCAGAAATCCCTGTCCATGGGACCCATGGTAAAGGAAACCGCTGGTAAGGAGCATCGGCACATTACCACCCTGCTGCACATCCTGTGCGGCTATGCAGTAGCCTGCGGCGTATCCAACTCCATGGCAGCCGGCCTGATGCAGATTTCCGGCGGCATGAACGCCGTCTTTGGCATTACCCAGGGACCCCTGATGTACTTTGTGATTACCGTACTGGTAGCTGCTTTCTTCATCATTTCCTGCCTGACCGGCATCAACAAGGGTCTGACCTACGTATCTTCTGCCTGCATGTTCTGCTTCTTCGGCCTGATGATCTACGTGGTGGTCACCGGCAACTCTGAATTCATCGGCAAGATCGGCACCGAAGCCATGGGCCAGATTATGGACAACTTCTGGGGCAAGATCATGATCAACAACACCCTGGTTCCCCAGGACCAATGGCCTAACGAATGGCCCATCACCTTCTGGAACTCCTTCTTCATCTATGCACCGGTTATCGGCATGTTCCTGGCCCGGCTGGGCAAGGGCCGTACCGTCCGGGAATTCCTCCTGGTGGAAATTCTGGTTCCGTCCCTGTTCTGCTGTCTGTTCATCGCCATCTTCGCTGGCCAGAGCATGTACGTACAAACCAGCGGCACCATGGATGTGTGGGCCATGATCCAGCAGGAAGGCATGCAGACCACCCTGTACCAGGTACTGGGCACCATGCCCGGCGGCAAAGCTGTGCAGCTGGTCTTCCTGATTACCGTGTGCCTGTCCTTCATTACCCTGGCTGACCCCAACACCGCTGCCCTGGCTACCCTGTGTGTGCACGGCCAGGAAATCGACTCCGAACCCCCCAAGGCTATGAAAATCATCCTGGGTACGGCCATTTCTGCCGTAGCCTACCTGCTGGTGGTCTCCGGCGGCATGAACGCCGTAAAGGGCCTGCTGAATATTGGCGGTCTGCTCATGACCCTGCCCACCCTGTGGCTGTGCCTGATCATCTTTAGACTGGAAACCCCACTGCTGGCCTCCAAGAGCCACCGGATGGCGACCCAGCCGGAAGCCTACCAGGTGGAAGCTCCCGACGGCCGGGTACAGGTGGACGTAAAAGGCCTGGATGTGGTTATTTACCAGAAAGCCGATGCGGAAAAAGCCTGAGCCGCAGCCTTGTAAAACGAAAAGAAAGGTCCTTCCCGCTTGGCGGGGAGGACCTTTTTGCGTGCATCGGGACGCAACTCCCTTATTTGGTTACCCTATCACTGTGGACTCCTTAATAAGGGGTACAGTCCAAGCAAAGCGAACCTGGAGGGTGACGCTGAGCAGCAAGCCGCGAACCACTCTGGCTAGCAGAGAACCGCTCAGGAAGTGTCGCATTTTCCTTTATAGCCCCCTTCAAGCGTGAAGGGGGTGGCAGCCGAGAGGCTGACGGAAGAAGTTTTCCAGGATTCAGGCGACGATAGAAGTCTAATCAAAACCGCAGTTCTTCATTAAAACTTCCTCAGTCATCTCTGCGAGATGACTGCTCCTTAGTGGTTCGCCGTGCTCCGTTCCCCTTCACCCTGCGGGTTCGGCTCACGGACGGCTATCACATGGCTCACATAAACCAAGAGTCCCTTTGCAAATTTGCCGGACTCTTGGATGTGAGCGCAACGCTTTGCCGGGCCGGTCTTAGGCCTATACGAGTCATGTGCAAAACGGGTATAGGAAAAGAAATCATAGTACGTGGATGATTGCAATCTCTCTTTTTATCACATGACCAGTAGTGGATAGGAACGCTTCCTTCAAGCGTGAAGGAAGTGGCGCCGAAGGTGACGATAGAAGTTTTATCAAAGCCGAACCGAATGGTATGAACCCTAACAACCATGTGGGGCTCCCAAAAATTCAACTTAGATGCATCAGCATTTGACAATTCACCTTACAAAACTTCCTCAGTCATCCCTATAGGATGACAGCCCCTTCACGCTTGAAGGGGCCGGTCTTAGGCCTATACGAGTCATGTGTAGAACGGGTATTGAAAAAGCAACATAGTTCGTAAATATCTGCACCTACGGACGCAAAAAGGCCCGATGGGGAAAGAGGGGGCTTTCCCATCGGGTCAATTTGCTTAGAAGGGTTTCTATGAAGTTTCTGCTAGGAGTGATACGTTACGTTACATTGCCATCTTGTAGATTTCAGCGGCAATTTCCGGAGTCAGTTTCACGAAGTTGCCGTGGTTGGGAGCACCGTGGAACATGCTTTCCACCATCTTAGGAATGTCTTCTTCCTTGCCGCCCAGTTCGCTGATATGGGTAGGCATGCCCATTTCCTTCACGAAGTCTTGGAATGCTTTGATGCCTTCCATAGCGGTGATTTCAGGATGTTCGAAGTCCATCTGGCAGCCCCATACCCGGGTTGCATATTTGGCAAACAGGGTGGGTCCCTGGGTCTTCATGGCATATTGCATCCAGTAGGGGAACAGCAGGGCCAGGCCGGCGCCGTGGGAAGCTCCGTAGAGGATGCCGATTTCGTTGTCCATATGGTGGGTGCCCCAGTCTTGGGCGCGGCCTACACCGGTGGAGTTGTTCTGGGCAACCATGGCAGCCCACATAATGTTGGCACGGGCATCGTAGTTCATGGGATCTTTCATAACCCGGCGGGCTTCTTTGATCATGGTCAGCATAACAGCTTCCAGCAGACGGTCGGTGAGTTCATTCTCTTTGGTGTGGGAGAAGTACCGTTCCATGCAGTGGGCCATAATATCGGAGATGCCGCTGGCCGTTTGGTACGGAGGCAGGGTCATCATCAGTTCAGGGTTCATAATGGCAAACAGCGGACGCAGGATGTCGCCGTCAGCGCAGCGTTTGTAATGGTGGCCGTCTTCGGTATCCATGGTTACTACGGAGTCCGTAGAGCCTTCAGAACCGGAAGCAGCGATGGTTACTACGCAGCCAACCGGCAGAGCTTCCGTAACCGGGCCCTTCTTGCCGCAGTAGAAATCCCAGAAGTCGCCGTCATATACAACACCCAGGGCAATGCCTTTGGCAGAGTCCATAACGGAGCCGCCGCCTACAGCCAAGATGAAGTCTACGCCTTCTTTTTTGGCCAGTTCAATGCCTTTGTAAATCAGGTCGGTGTGGGGGCTGGCCTTTACGCCGCCCAGTTCAACATGTCCGATCCCCTGAGCGTCCAAAGACTTTTTTACCCGATCCAGCAGGCCGGAACGCACTGCGCTGCCGCCGCCGTAATGGATCAAAACCTTATGGCCATTGTACTTCTTTACATATTCGCCGGTTTCATTTTCGGTGCCCTTGCCGAATACAAAATACGTGGGGCTGTAAAAAGTAAAGTTATCCATCTGTAATACCCTCCTGTTTTTTTCCACAATTTCCGTGGCTTGTTGACTATGCCTTTATTATAGCGGGATACCCCCTGTAAGTATGTGCAAGTCCTCGCTGTTTTTTTGCCGATTCTCGCTTTCTGAACGGCCAAAAAGATGAGAATAGGCACAGGAACGGAGGAAGAAAGCAAAGTGCAAAAAACGCAAAAAAGCTACAATAAGGAAGACAGAAAGGGGCGGCGAGTTATGGACAACCTAATGAAAGAATATTACCAGCAGAGAACCCGCGCCATCCGGCAAAGTTCCCCCAAGGAGTGGGAAGCCTTTCTCCTGGACTGGCAGCAAAAGGCTAGGGAGCAGGAGAATCAGGGGGTATGGCTGGAGGTTTCCCATGAGCTGGGTTTGTTCTATCGCAGCCTGGGACAATACGACAAATCCATTGAAGTTTTTGCGCAGGTGGGACAGTGCATCGGCAGCCGCTTTGGCAAAAACGGTCCGGAGTATGCAGCGCTTCTGAACAACCTGGCAGGGACCCATCGCCTGGCCGGGAATAAAAAGTATGCCATCCGGCTGTTCCAGGATGCCTTAGCCATTTACCAGGCCCAGCGGCAGACCAATACCTCAGCCTGCGCCAGCATTTACGGGAATCTTTCCCAGACGGAGCAGGAACTGGGGGAATGGGAGCAGGCGGCTGAATACCTGGAAAAATGCCTCCAGTATCTGCGACTGTCCGGTCGGGTGGAGGAACTGGGGCCCGGGTACCACAACCTGGCCTTGCTGTACCGGAAGGCCGGCCAGCCGGAAAAGACCCAGGCTTGCATTGACAAGGCCCTGGCCGAATTCCAGGCCCACAGCGGGGAGGAGATTTCCCACTATGCAGAGGCCCTGAACGGCTTAGGGGGGCTTTTGTACGAAACCCACCAGTATGAACGGGCGGCCCAGGTCTACGAACAGGCCGCCGAGTACATTGCCCGGTTCTACGGCAAGAACCATGAATACGCAGTGAATCGCCAGCATCAGGCCTGGGCCCTGCGGGGCATGGGAAATTTACAAAAAGCTTACCAAGCTCTTTGGGAAGCGGAGACAATTTGTGCTAAACTATATGGGTCGCAAAATGAACGGGTTCGGGCCGTCCAGGATGAGCTGCGCCAGCTTAGCCGCATGATTGCCAAAACCAGCTGAATAAAAGGAGTGAGTAAGTTGTCCAAACAGACCATGGATATGACCCAGGGACCCTTGGTAGGGAAAATCCTGCGCTTTAGTCTGCCGTTAATGGTAACCAATCTATTGCAGATGCTGTTTAACGCAGCAGATGTGGTGGTGGTAGGGCAGTTTGCCGGGTACGACAGCCTGGCCGCCGTAGGGAGCACCTCGTCCATCATTTATCTGTTTACCAACCTGCTCATCGGTCTGGGCGTGGGCATCAACGTGCTCATTGCCAACTTTGTAGGGGCCGGCAACCGGCAGAAGGATATTTTCCTGACCCTGCACACGGCCATTACCGTAGGCGCCGTAGGCGGCGTGGTGCTGGGGGCCCTGGGCTTTGTTCTGACCCCCTGGATCCTCCGGCTGGTATCCACCCCGGCGGATATTTTTGCCAAGACGGTGCTGTACCTGCGGATTTATTTCCTGGGTTCCGTCTTTGTGATGCTGTATAATTATGGTACCGCAGTGCTGCGGGCCATTGGGGATACCCGCCGGCCCCTTATTTTCCTCCTGATCAGCGGTCTGACCAACGTGGTGCTGAACCTGTACTTCGTTATCGGGCTGGGCTGGGACGTGGCCGGGGTAGGGGTGGCCACCGTAATCAGCCAGCTGCTCAGCGCCTTTTTGGTGCTGCGCTGCCTGTCCCGGGAAAAGGGTGCCTGGCGTTACCACTGGAAATGCTTCTTTGTACACCGGCAAAGCCTGTATGAAATCTGCCGGATCGGCATTCCCGCCGGCATCCAGGCCTGCCTGTTCAGCCTGTCCAACGTAGCCATTCAGGGCGCCATCAACGCCTACGGCAGCATCATCGTGGCTGCCAACAGCGCCGCCGCCAATATCGAAAATTTCCTGTACATTGCCATCAATTCCTTCCACCAGGCGTCCATGACCTTTATCAGCCAGAACCTGGGGGCGGGAAAATGGGCCCGGGTGAAGAAAGTGGCAGCCACCTGCCTGACTCTGGCCTTCTTCCTGGGGCTGTTTGAGGGCCTCTGCATGCTGTTGTGGAGCCCCCAGCTGATGGAACTGTTTAACGGCAATCCCCAGGTCATTGCCGCCGGCACCGTGCGCCTCCACTGGGTGGGCGCCCTGTACGTCATCTTTGGCTGTGCCGACGTATTGGTGGGCAGCATCCGGGGCTTTGGCATCACCATGGGCCCCATGCTCATCAACCTGCTGGGCACCTGCCTGTTTCGGCTGGTATGGATTTGGTATATCAAGGCCCCGGCAGTCCCTGTAGAAATGGTGTACCTGTCCTATCCCATTTCCTGGGTCCTGATTCTCATAGCCCTGTCGTTCTACTGGGTCTATGTGTACCGTCATTATGCCTCCCGGCATAACAACCAAGTAAAGAAATTAGCCGCAGAAAACGGCTGAACCTAGTATGCATTGTTTGCGGAGTCTGCCGCTCAGGCAGATTCCTGTTTTGCCCGTTTTGGCGGTGGGGAGCCGCCATCCGAAGAACTTTCAGAGGGGGGAGCGCGGTGAACGGCAAGATAACGTTGCAGCATACCTTAAAACAGCAGCTGAATGTCCACCTGGTGCAGCAGATGCATCTCTTGCAGCTGAGCAGTATGGATTTGACCAATTTTGTTGCCCAGGCTGTAGAAGCCAATCCGGTGCTGGACTTTCCCTGGACCGAGGAAGAAGCCCGGTCCTACCGTCCTGCCTATCAGGGGGACACGGACGAGAATGAGGATATGCCCGACCCGGTGGAAAACGCCAAAAAGCAGGACTATACCCTGCAGCAATATTTGGAAGTCCAATTGGGCTGCCAAAAGCTGGACGAAACCCAGCGGCGGCTGACCCGGTACATTGCCGGAACCCTGGATGCCCGGGGCTATTGGACGGAAAATTCCCTGGATACGGCCAAGGCCTTCGGGGTTACCGAAGACCAGGTGTGGCAGGCCCTGGAAAAAATCCAAAGCCTGGAGCCTGCCGGGGTGGGGGCCCAGAATTTCCAGGAATGTCTTTTGCTCCAGCTTTGCCAGCAGGATGGGGATACCTGCCTGGCCAAACGCATTGTCAAGGAAGGCCTGGAGCAGCTGGCCGGCAATCAGATTCCGGCCCTGGCCAGCCAGTTCCATACCACCAAGCAGAAAATCCTGGCCGCCCGGGACCAGATTCTGAAGCTGAACCCTAAGCCCGGCGCCGGCTTTGCCTCGGGCAGTCCCGTGCTGTACCAGCGGGAAGACGCCTTTGTGGAAGCTACGGAGAAGGGCCTGAAACTCACGGTTTACGACAATTGGGGCGGCAAGTTCACCCTGAACCAGGAATACGTCCAGCTGTCTAAAACTACTACAAATAACCAGGTAAAGGACTACCTGAAAGAGCAGCTGGGCAAGGCCCGGCAGCTCCAGCAGCTCCTGGCCGAGCGGCACCATACCCTGGTACTGGTGTTCCACGCCCTGGTGACCCACCAGGAACCCTTTTTCCGGGAAGGCCCAGGACACCGGCAGCCGCTGAAGCTGGCGGACCTGGCAGAAGAAACGGGCATGAGCATTTCCACCATCAGCCGGGCTCTGAGCCACAAGTACATTGCCTGCAAATGGGGCTCCTTTCCGGCGGACTCCTTCTTGGTGAATGCAGGGACTACGGAAACCCAGCAGGTCATCACCGATGAGAAGTTCGAGCACCTGATTCGGTCCATCATTGACGCCGAAGACAAGAAACATCCCCTTAGCGATCAGGGCATCTGCCAAAAACTGGAAGAGCAGGGCATCAAGGCCGCCCGGCGGACGGTGAACAAGTACCGGACAAAAATGGGAATTGGCGATAAGTCTGCACGGAAAAAATGGGAATAAGACAGGATAAAAACAGGCTGTGAACCCTGCGCTGGCAGGACTCACAGCCTATTTCTATTCTATTTTTCAGGAGGGGATAGTTATTTCTTTTGCAGGTTTTCCAGAACGGGATCAATGATTTGTTCCCATTGGGTGGGAGCCTTGTCGATGAACATTTCCGCAAAGTTGAAGTCCACCAGGGATTCGTGCACGGCCTTGGAAGCTTCCGTCATCCGGGGAACAATGCCCGCATCTTCCAGCAGGGCAATGGAGCCCTTCAGTTCGGCGGCCCGCCGTTTGGCATGGACGCCGGTGCCGGTCACCAGCCGGTTCAGGTGGGATTCGAAAGAAGTGCCGTCCATGGACTTGCCAATGGAGGCCACCACTTCGTCCGCTACCCCGTAGGCATGGGCCCCTTCCAGCATTTCAATCATCAGGCTGGCAATGCCCTTCATGAAGATGGAGCGCACCAGTTTGATGGCAGAAGCGGAACCGGCCACTTCCCCTGCCAGGGTAATGTCCATATGGTAGGGGGCCATGGTTTCCTTGAAGGCAGCAGCCCCGTTGCCACTGGCCGTAATGGGCACCTGGTGTTTCTTTTTAGGCAGGGAACCCAGCATGGCGGCATCGGTAAAGAGAACGCCGGTGGCTTTGATTTCTTCCCAGATGGTCTTTTTGATGGCCGGGGTGGAAGCGGATACGTCCACATAATGCTGGCCAGGTTTCAGAACTCCTTTGATTTCTTCGCAAACCCCCAGAGTAAAGGAAGAAGGCACCGCTGCAAAAATCACGTCCGCCCATTGGGCAATGGCCGTGGAGCTGTCCACCAGTTCTACATGGGCTTCTTCTGCACGCTTGTGCACCAACTTGCCCATCATTGGGTCATTCTGCAGAGCGTCATGGGCCTTGATCCCGTGGAGCCCTTCCCCATACAGCCCTAACGCAATGTTGTATGCTGCTTCACCAAAGCCAATAAATCCTACGTTCATCGTTTTGCCTCCTTATAAATGGAATAAAGTCGTTATTCGTAATTTTCAGTATCTTCGTTAACTTTATTCTACCGTATATAAAGAACAAAGGGAAACAGTTATAAATTGAACTGGCAACAAAAATAATTTGTCATTAATGGTTTCCCTTTCCTGCATAAAAAACTCCAGCAGGCCTATCGGGGGGGATAGGACTGCCGGAGTTTTTTCTTCTATGCAAAGGAGTGAAACTAATGAAATTAACGAAAGGAATTATTGTTCCTGCTGCCAGATGACCCGGCCTGCCCGGAGGGTGGTGTAGGGGAGCAGCTGCTGGGTGCCGGTGCGTTCGTTGCCAGCAGAATCGGCGAAGGTTACAGGCCCTTCCTGGAGCTTGCACAGCACCAGGTCAGCGCAGTAGCCCGGGGCCACCTTGCCGATGGTATCCTCCAGCCCCAGGACCTTGGCCGGGGTGGTGGTGACGCTGGTGAGCACCTGGGAAAGGCTCATGCCCATATTGAGCAGTTTGGACATGCACCGGGGCAGGTCCCACATGGCTGGTTCCTTATGGAAGGTGGTAATGGTGGAGTCGCTGCTGATGATGTCCGGGTAGAAGCCGTCCTTAAAGGCGCCTTCTGCTGCCGGGAAATTGAAGTTCACCCGGCCGTTGCCTACGTCAAACAGGACGCCCCGCTGCCGAGCTTCCAGGATTTCCGGTTCCACGTGGCCGTTTTCCCCTAGAAGGGTCCGGCCGGAACCATGGTACACATGGCTGAAGATATCCCCAGGCCGCAGCAGGCTAGCCACTTTCCCCATGCTTTCCGGAGGATTGGTGGTGTGGACGCAGACGGGCAGCCCCAGGGCTTCGCCCATTTCTACGGCTTTTTGGAGCGGCCGCAGCCTCAGGTCCCCCACGATGTTTTGGCTGATCCGGACCTTCAGGCCCCGGATTTCCCCAGGATAGGCATCCAGCAGGGCTTCCATTTTCCCCAGGTCCAGGACCTTGTCGTCCAGGGGTTCGTTGATGCCCCGGCCTGGCTGGCCTACAGGAGAAATGTTCAGGTAGCTGTGGAGCCGGAGCTTTTTGCCCACTAGGTCACAGGCGTGGAGGGCGGCGTAGTTGGCGTAGCCCGCCGTGCCCATGTCGCAGGCCGTGGTGACGCCGGCTTCTGCCAGCCGGTTGGCGTCCAGGCCAAAGCCGCTGCCGTGGCGGAACAGGTGTACATGGTAGTCCACAAAGCCCGGAAACACGTAGTTCCCCTGGGCGTCCAGCACCTTCCGGGCCGCCGGTACGGCGGCTTCTTCCGGCAGGACTTCCACAATTTTATCCCGGTTCACCAGAACGGTGCCCCGGCTTTCCCGCCCGGTTTCCGTATCCAGCAGCCGGGCGTTTTTGATACTTACATCAAACATAGGCGCATCTCCTTAATAGAACGGCCAAATCATGGGGATAACCACGATACAAGTGACCATAAATACCAGGGCCAGGCCGATGTTGCTCTTGAGATAATCCGAGAACTTGTAGCCACCGTAGGAGTAGATCAGGTTGGCCGGCGGGCAGGCAATTGGCGTCAGGATAGACATGGTGGAAGCGATACCCAGCACCATAACCAGGGCAGAGGGGATAACCCCAATGGACCGGGCCACAGCAATAACAATGGGCATCAGGAGGGTTACGGTTACTACGTTGGACATGAACTGGGTCATCACCATGGTGAGCAGGAAGATGACTACGGTAATGAAGTACACATTGGTGGAGCCGCCGATCAGGGTGATCAGCAGGTTGGCAATCTGCTGGGCAGCGCCGGTCTTTTTCAGGGCCGTGGCCAGGGGCACCATACCGCCTAACAGGATAACGGTCTGAATGCTGACCAGCTGGTAGGCCTGCTTTTCGGTGAAAATTCCGCAGCACACATCAGCTACAGCGCCGATAATGGCTACCATGTAGGAAGGAATACCGGTCTGTTTTTCAAAAATCATACCGATAAATACCAGGAGCATAATGATGATGGAAGCATTTTGTTTAAACTTGGAAACTTGTTTGATTTCCTTGTGGGAGGAGAACAGGGCATCATCGAAGCCCTTCATTTTGATGTCCGGCAGGAAGCGGTAGCCGATAAAGTACATATATACCATCATGATGATGGTCAGGGGCAGGCCGATTTTGCCGATTTCAAAGAAACCGAACGGGTAGCCCAGTTCCAGAATTTGGTTGCCGATGAGCACGTTGATGGCCGCATCGCCCACCAGGGTCAGACGGCCGCCGCACATGGAGCCTAGGAAGGCACACATTAACAGCTTGGAATGGCTGAACCCGGTCCGGGCGCAGATACCCATGATAATGGGGATGAACACGGCAACGGTGCCGGAGTTGGAAACGGCGGAAGAAAGAATGCTGGAAAGCAGCAGAATGGCCATGATGAGCTGCCGTTCCGTTTTGGCATACTTGGTGACCGTGTGGGCAATCTTGTCGCAGACCCCGGTTTCAAACAGGGCGGACCCTACGATGACCACGCCAATCAGCATCAGGATGGTGGTACTGGCAAAGCCGGCAATGGCTTCTTTGGGGGTGACCAGACGGGTGAGCACCAGGGCAATCATGGACAGCATAATGGTCAGGTTGACCGGAATCTTTTCCATCAGGAAGGAGATGACGGCCAGTACCAGAATGATAATGGCAATAGTAGCAGGGGTGAACATGATATTCCTCCTTAAATCCAAAAGTTTGTGAGAAATGTAAAAATAAATAGAAATTTCAATATAACAGCCTTAAAAAAAGAGCGCAGAGGACTGCTCTGCGCCCTGAGGTTCGCCTGTAAAGGAGGGGCTGATTATGTCCTGTTCACCCTTGAGGGCCTGAATTAAAAGGAGGGGACCTTTTGCAATTCGTGTCTACAGGAAAGGCTTCTCAAGAGTAAACAATCCATAATCTATAACAAGCAAAAGCTGAGTAATTAGAAGTCAAACATACCGGCCGGTTTGGTATTGGGTTTCTTGGTGTCGGTATAGGTTTTGGCTGTTTCATAATCGATATCGTGGATCGGCCAGGTAGGTTCCTTGCCTTCGTATACTTCCTGCACGCCCATGGCGGAGAAGTAGCTGGCACGGTGGGCAGCTTCCTGGGTGTTGCCGCCGATATGCGGGTACATGATGACGTTGTCCAGGGTCAGGAGCGGCAGGTTAGGATCCACCGGTTCCTTCTTCAGGGCATCTAGGCCAGCGCCGGCAATGGTGCCGTTCTTGCAGGCTTCGTACAGGGCATCTTCATCCACGCAGCCGCCCCGGGCAGTGTTGATCAGGAAAGCGGTGGGTTTCATCATAGCCAAGGTTTCGGCATTCACAATGTGATGGGTAACCGGGGTATTGGGGATATGGATGGATACGTAGTCGCTTTCTTTGAAGATCCGGTCCAGGTCCCGTACCACTTCAACCCCATCGGGGAAGTCAGCAGCCGGTTTGTAGGGATCGTAAGCCAGTACGTTCATTTCCATGCCCAAAGCCCGTTTGGCCAGGCGACTGCCGATGTTGCCGCAGCCGATGATGCCCAGGGTCTTGCCGTTAATGGTATTCTTGCGCACCTTCAATTTTGCTTTGTAGTAGTCGTTGACCCAGGTCTTGTGCAGCACGGTTACGTTGCGGCTGCATTCCAGAATCAGCAGCATAGCGGTTTCGGCTACGGAAGTGGAGTTGGCCACCGGAGCATACAGGGCTTGTACGCCATTGTCGTGGCAGGCCTTTACGTCCAGGGCGTCGAAGCCGGCACCGTGACGGACAATAACCTTCAGGTTGGGGTTGGATTCGATAACTTCCCGGGTAATCGGGGTAATCCGGACAATCATGGCATCCGGTTGGTATTCTTTCATATCTGCCAGTACATCGGCAGTTTCAAAGCCGCGGCTGGCAATCAGGGTATGGCCAGCATCTTCCAGCAGTTTGCGGCCTTCAGACATAATTTCTTGAGGCAGTAAAATTTTCCAAGGCATGTTCGTTAGCTCCTTTATTAACCTTTGTACATTCCGTCGATGATTTCTACGCCTTTGTCAGCCAGGCGCTTGTCAACCCATTCTCTCTTGGAGTTGCCGGTTTGGGCAGCCACCAGTTTGGCTTCGTCCTGAGCTTGGAAAGCTTTGGCAGCTTCCAGTACAGTTTCGCCTTCCTGCCAAGGAATCACGATAACGCCGTCTTCGTCCATGACGATGATGTCGCCGGGGTTAATGCTGATGCCGCCGCAGGAGATAGGAACGTTGATTTCGCCGGGGCCTTCTTTGTAGGGGCCGCCAGGGTTGGTGCCGGTAGCGTAGATAGGATAGGTCATTTTGCGGACGGCGTCGATATCCCGGATAGGACCATCGATGATGATGCCGCCGATGTTCTTGGAACCGCCGTAGGTGAACATGATTTCGCCAATCAGGGAACGGTATTCTTCGCCGCCATCGTTGGAAACGATCAGTACATCACCGGGTTTGGCCATGTTCAGAGCCTTGTGCAGCATCAGGTTGTCCCCGGAACGGGTTTTGATGGTGAGAGCCCGGCCTACGTTGATGGGATCCTTGGGGCTGCTTTGCAGTTTGATGCGGGGATGCATACCAACCAGACGACCCATGGTGTCGGAGATGTTGGCAGCAGGGATGGTTTTGAAAGCATCCAGCAGTTCTTGAGCAACTTCCGGTTTTTGCAGGAATACGCGATTTCCAATAGACATTTACAATTCCTCCTTGAAATACATAACGGTTTGCAATCAAATGGCAATTCGTAATTTTCTGTTTTATTGCTTGCAACCGTATAATACCTTTTGACAACCACAAAGTAAAACAGTTATAATTTGGAGGAGGAACAAAATAATTTTGTGGCTAAGAGAATTTACCGGGGCGCCTGGCCCAAGGAGCACCGGAACTTGGCATCAAGGAGGACCCTATGGATCTGGAAAGCTTATACTACTTTAAAGAACTGATCCGGAACCTGAACATGACCCAGACAGCCAAACGGCTGTTCCTGTCCCAGCAGACCCTGAGCAACCACATTGCCCGGCTGGAAAAGTGGTGCGGTATCCCGCTGTTCTACCGGAAACCCCGGCTGACCCTGACCACCGCCGGTTTTTCCCTGCTGCAATTTGCCGACAAGGTGCTGAACCAGGAGCAGGAATTCAAGGAAGTGCTGTCGGATATTGCCGAAGAAGCCCGGGGCACCATTCGCTTTGGGGCCAGCTTCATCCGCTACAATATTGCCCTGCCGGCGGTGCTGCCGGACCTTACCAGGCGCTACCCCCATGTGTCCATGGACCTGACGGACGATACCTCGGATCATCTCCAGTCCCAGCTTTTGGAAGGGAATCTGGACGTAATCCTCTCCGTACGTAACGAAAATATTCCCGGCCTCAGCAGCACCCTGCTGCTGGCCAACCAAATTTATCTGCTGGTATCCGACCGGCTGCTGAAAAAATACTATGGGGCGGAAACGGAAATTATCAAGGAACGCTCCCGGCACGGAGCCCATTTGAAAGACTTTGCCAAGCTGCCCTTTTTGATGCTGACACCCCCCAACCGGATGGGCACCATCTTGACCAACTGCTTTGAGGAAGCAGGCTGCGCACCCCAGGTGTATATCCGCACGGACCACCTGCGCATGAGCGAAACCATTTCGTCCAAGGCACTGGCCGCCACCTTCAGTACCACCATGCCCCTCAATAAGACCAAAAAGCAGCTGGCCTCCGACGTGAACATCTTTCCTTTACTGTACAAGGAAAAGCCCGTGTACCACAACCTGTACCTGGCCTACTTCAAGAATCGGTACCACGCCCGGTATTTGAAGTACTTCATTGAACTGCTGGAAAACTATTTTAAGAATGTGGAAACCATGGACCCCAGTTACGTCCATAAACCGGAACCGGGCGTGGAATAAACGCCTATACGCCAAAGGGCCGGGGCCTGTACGTGAAGTACAGGCCCCGGCCCTTGGTTGTTTTTCCCTAGAAAAGGAGCTATATGGAGGTAGATAGTACGCAATAGGCAGAAACCATGGTCAAACAAAAACTGACCGGGTTACTTCTGAAAATTGTTTGCGAAAAAGTACTTTAATATTCGGGAAATAAAATGGCTTATTCGAAATCGAAATACGCCATCGGATCCCAGTCCAGCATACTGGGAACTTTGCTAGAGAATGCCTTAGAAACGAATAAATCCAGCAGCAAACCTTCAAAATCAAAACCTTCTTTGGCGGCACTAGAGACCATTTTCTTATCCATTTCCATAAGCTTCATCCTCCTTTTTTTGTTCGGTTAATATCGAACTATCTTTATTATACTCATTTTTGCGTTCGTGACTAGTACTTCACATTTCCTTCACAAAAAAGCGGTTGCTCACTTTTATAATTGTAAACAGTTTAACGGAATTTGAGAAAATTTGACGTAGGATTTTTCACCGCAAGCAACGAGGCAGAAAGCTGAATGTATTTCTGATTCGTTTCTCTCGATAGGCTTGTGCTTATAATTAGGCCCTGCTGCCCCCATCCGAGGCGCTGTGCGCCCCACCTTCTCTTGAACACGCCCCATCTGCGCCTTTGGAATTCTTATGATAGGCGCATCTTCCCCATTTCAGCTGCTCCACAGCTGAAACGGAGAAGACAGGCAGCCGGAGGCCGCAAAACATGGATGAACTTCCTCAGTCATCCCTACGGGCTGACAGCCCCTCAGTGGTTCGCAGCTAGCTGTTCATCTTCGCTCAGAGAGCTTGATTCACAGGCTGCTATCACATGGCTCACATTAGCCAAGAGCCTTTTGACTAACGGATTTGCTCTTGGATGTGAGCGCAACGCTTTGGATGGGCCGGTCTTAGGCCCATACTGGTCGTGTGTTAAACGGGTTTTGAGATGAAATCACGGTATGTAAATACTAATACTACCTTTCTTTGTCACTTGACCAGTGGTGGCCTGGAAGCCTCTTTCAAGCGTGAAAGAGGTGTCAGTCACTGCGTGACTGACGGAGAAAGTTTAATACTCAGCATTTCGCGGCCATCGGCCGCTGCCTTCCACTTACCTGTTCGCTGCGTAGCGAACAGGAGAAGAAGAAGGGTGGCTACGCCCCAAGAATAAAACGTAGCCGGGATGGGTTTCAAATCCAGGATGCCCGGAGGGCCGAACCACACTACACCCCGCAGACCGCACTACCCTTTCACAAATTTTATTTGTAGCACACCCAAAATATCTATGTTTTACTTTGTTATAGTCTCAAGTTATCATACAATTGCCAAAAATGCAAAGACTGAAAATTACTAATTTACATTTCATTCCATCGCGGGTGAAATAGAAAGGGGGACCGTTACACAGCAGTTTCCGTTTTGGCGGTGCAGCCGCGGGCTGCCCAAAACGGCAGGCAAAATGAAGGGAAACCGGAGAGCCGGCTTTCCGAACCAAGCATTGGCAATCAAGAAAGGATGACGACAATGACTCCTATGGCATTGGCATTAGGTATTCTATTTATCACGATTTTGCTATTTATCTGGGAACCCATTCCCATTGCAGTTACTGCTATCTTAGCTTCCATTTCCTACGGCGCCCTGGGCATTGTGAAAATGAGCACAGTGTTCTCCGGCTACGACAACAACACCAACATCTTGCTGGCCGGCATGATGGTGGTCGGTTCTTCCCTGTTCCACACCGGCATCACCGACAAGATTGGTGAAAAGATGATTGCCATTACCGGCAAAAGCGAACGGAACATTATCCTGGCAACCCTGATCGTTTCCTGCATCCTGAGCTCCGTGTGCAGTAACATCGGCGTTATGGTTGCTATGGCTCCCCTGGTAACGGCCATGGCCGAATCTGCCGGCGTAGGTCCTTCCCGGGCCCTGCTGGGCCTGCTGTTTGGTGCCCAGTTTGGCGGCTTCGTAACCCTGGTAGGCGTAGGCTCCAACGCTGCTGCCGCCGCTGCCATGGGCAAGCTGGGTCTGGTACCCTTCGGCTTCTTCAGCATTACCCCCTTCGGCATCGGCGTGTGCATTGTGGGTACCCTGTACTTCACCTTCATCGGTTCCAAGATGATTCCCGATACCGGCTACGTTCCTGAATTTGCCCAAATCGAAAAGAAACCCCTGAACAAACAAAAAGCCACCATCGCCGCCCTGACCATGATTGTGGTGCTGATTATCATCGCCAGCGGCAGCAAGGCCCTGCCCATGCACGTGGCTGCTGTACTGGGTGCCTGCGTTATCGTGGGAACCCGCTGCATGACCATCAAGGATGCCTTCAAGGCCATTGACTGGAACTGCTTGATTTTGGTAGGCGCCCTGGGCGTCATTTCCGAAGGCGTAAAGGACAGCGGTGCAGGCCAGGCCGTTGCCGACCTGATTATCGCCATTTTGGGCAACAACCCCAGCCCCTTCATGATTTCTACTGTCATGTTTGTAGCTGCTGCCGGACTGACCCAGATTATGTCCAACATTCCCACCATCCTGGTGTTCATGCCCATCGGCGTGTCCATTGCCCAGCAGATTGGCGTCAGCCCGTACCCCATTGCCATGATCATCACCCTGGCCGGTGCTGCTTCCTATGCAACCCCCTTTGCCGCACCCCAGAACATGATGACCGTAGGCTGGACCCAATACAAGTTCATGGACTTTGTGAAGATTGGTCTGCCCATGGTAATCCTCACCTATCTGGTGGTGGTAGGGCTGATCCCCATTTTCCTGCCGTACTAAGTAAAGTTAGGGGATTGTGAAAAAATCCTTGATGCATTTAAGCAGCGAAATTCCCTCCGATATTGGTCAGCTAATGTCTGAACTATAGCGTTAGGGTTGATAAATACTGGAACCTTGACGGGTATGAGCGGCCCCTCCAAATGTTGCGCTCACATCCAAGAGCAAATCAGTTAGTCGAAAAGCTCTTGGCGAATGTGAGCCATGTGATAGCAGCCTGTGAATCAAGCTCTCTGAGCGAAGATGAACAGCTAGCTGCGAACCACTGGAGGGGCTGTCATCCTATAGGATGACTGAGGAAGTTTAATTTTTTCACAATCCTTTTTTTCTCAAGGCAAAGCTACCTGCAAAAGAAGGAGAACCAACATGGATGTAAAAGGTATTTATGACGTACACGTACATACAGCTCCCGATGTGAGCAAACGGAAATTCACGGATCCCGAACTGGCTGCCCGGCTGGAAGCAAAGGGCATGGCCGGCTTTTTGGTGAAAAACCACTTTACGGAAACCGCCGCCCGGGCTGCCCTGCTCCAGGCCCAGTTCCCCAAACTGAAGATTATCGGCGGCATTGTACTGAACCGGACCGTAGGCGGCTTTAACCCCTACGCCGTGGAAAATTGCGCTAAGCTGGGGGGCCAGGTAGTCTGGCTGCCCACCCTGGAAGCCCGCAGCTACCAGAAAAAGAAACATCCGGGAATGAGCGACCAGGAGGCTGCTGCCTATCTCACCGCCTTGGATGACAACGGCCAGCTGGTGCCCGGCATCAGCGAAATCCTGGATATTGTCAAAGCCTACGATATGGTCCTTGCCACCGGCCACGTCAGCGCCGAAGAAGGTATGGCCGTGCTCAAGGCCGCCCATGACAAGGGCATCCAGAAACTGGTGGCCACCCATGTGGACGGCGCAGCGGACTACTACACCACTGAGCAGCTGAAGCAGGCGGCAGCCTTGGGTGCCATGACGGAACACTGCTACTTCAATATCCAGGCCGGCCATATTACCCCGGCAGAAATGGCAGAGCGGATCCGTGCCGTAGGCGCCGAACAGGTGGTCCTGTCCACGGATGTGGGCCAGCCCGCATCCCCCTATCCGGATGAAGCCCTGAGCAAGCTGGGCGACCTGCTGCTGGCCGAAGGCATCACCCCGGAAGAACTCCACATCATGCTGGTGGACAACCCCGCCCGGTACTATACCCGGGCCCTGTAAACACCACAACCCCTGGTTGTGCAGCGGCAAAGAAACACTGTTTTACATAAAGGGCAAAACCCTCTAGAATAGGGAACACAAGGCAGAAAGGGACTGTACACCCTTTCTGCTGCGGCCTCTAAGGGGTTTAACCCCGCCCTCTGAACATCCCCGGAACCACGCTCCGGGGATGTTTTTTCGTTCCCGTAAAACAAAATAATTTTGTGACAAATCCCGAAAAACGGAGATGTATGATATAAAGAAACTTAAAGAAGTATCCCTGGCGGGTCAAGAAAAGTTCTTTTGCGGCCGCAGGCCGCCTGCCTTCTCCTTACCTGTTCGCTGTGCGGACAGGTAAGGGGGAAGGGTGGCTGCGCTCCAAGAAAGTGAGCGCAGCCGGGATGGGGTTTGCTGCCAATCTGCCCGAAGGGCGCCCAAACCTCTACCCTGTAGGGGAGAGGAAAGCAGCACTACCTTTTTCTGAAGGTAGTGCTGTAGGAGAGGGGATACCCGGCACCACATCACTTCAGGTTCGCGGACCGCACCACCAAAGTGAACCATAAACCAACCAGCCTACATCAACCTTTATTTAAATCAACAAAATTTCTTTGTGGATTTTCCCCAATATTATTGTTTCACATTGTTGACACAATAAGATATCATACAATTACGAAAAGTGAATGACTGAAAATTATAAATTCACATTAGATTCTCGGAACTGTCTATTTCAAGGAGGAATTGTAAATGTCTATTGGAAATCGTGTATTCCTGCAAAAACCGGAAGTTGCTCAAGAACTGCTGGACGCTTTCAAGAAAATCCCCTGTGCTAATATCTCTGACACCATGGGCCGTCTGGTAGGGATGCATCCCCGCATCAAACTGCAAAGCAATCCTCCGGATCCCGTAAACGTAGGCCGGGCTCTCACCATCAAAACCCGTTCCGGGGACAACCTGATGCTGCACAAGGCCCTGAACATGGCCAAAGCTGGTGATGTGCTGATCGTTTCCAACGATGGCGGCGAAGAATACCGTTCCCTGATTGGCGAAATCATGTTCACCTACGGCGGTTCCAAGAACATCGGCGGCATCATCATCGATGGTCCTATCCGGGATATCGACGCTGTCCGCAAAATGACCTATCCCATCTACGCTACAGGCACCAACCCCGACGGTCCCTACAAAGAAGGCCCTGGCGAAATCAACGTGCCCATCTCCTGCGGCGGTATCAGCATTAACCCTGGCGACATCATCGTTATGGACCAGGACGGCGTTATCGTGATTCCCTGGCAGGAAGGCGAAACCGTACTGGAAGCTGCCAAAGCTTTCCAAGCCCAGGACGAAGCCAAACTGGTGGCTGCCCAAACCGGCAACTCCAAGAGAGAATGGGTTGACAAGCGCTTGGCCGATAAAGGCGTCGAAGTCATCGACGGCATGTACAAAGGCTAAGCCCTAGGTAAGGCTATTACAGGAAGCTGCCAGGACTGGAGACCTGGCAGACTCCTGAGAGCAAAACAATTTGTGGAAAGCGGCTGGAGAGGAAGAGGGTTTCCAAAATTCGCCGCTTTCACTGGAGCACAAATTGGCAGCTGAGGGTTCCCGTACCGGGTAGAGGGTCCGGTACGGAGAATCTAAGGCAAACAAAAAGCAAGTTTGTTTATGGTTGAACGCAATAATTTTTCTATCTTGAAGAAAGCAATGAGGTGCGAAGATGACAGTTAAACAGTTACTCGATATGCTGATGATGATCTGCATGTTCATGCTGCTGGGCTGGGGCGTGCGTGAAATTGTAAAACCCCTGCAAAAATTATTCCTCCCGGCATCCCTGATCGGCGGCCTGCTGATGCTGGCAGCCGGCCAACAAGGCTTGGGCATTTATGAAATCCCCAAAGTTATGGGCGGCGTTCCCGGCGTTTTGATCAACGTAGTAATGGCTTCCCTGGTATTTGGCGTAAGCTTCAACAAAGAAAAAATCCATTCCTATTTGGACTACATCTGCCTGCCTATGCCGGCTTTCGGTATGCAAATGTGCATCGGCACCCTGCTGGGCGCCCTGCTCCGTGACATTTGGCCGGGCCTGCCCCTGGGCTGGGGCGTAATGGGTGTGTTCTCCTTCCACGGCGGCCATGGTACTGCAGCCGCTGCCGCAGCTTCCTTTGAAAAGCTGGGCATTGAAGGCAACATGGCTGTAGGTATGGTGCTGTCCACCGTAGGTCTGATTGTGGCCATGGTTGTTGGTATGGCCCTGGTAAACTTCGGCGTCCGCAAAGGCTGGGGCACCTACGTAAAGGAACCCAAGAAGCAGCCGCCCCAATTCTACGGCGGTGCACTGCCGGAAAATGAACGCAAATCCACCGGTACTACCGTTACCACCGGTATCAGCATCAACCACCTGGCCCTGCAATGCGCTTGGCTGCTGGGTTCCCTGTTCCTGGGCACCTGCATCTTCAAGTTCCTGGGCACCTACATTCCTTTCTTCAAGATTCTCCCCAGCGTGCTCCACGGCGTTATCGGCGGTGCTGTAGGCTGGAAACTCATCGAAGTGTTCCATCTGGAAAAATTTGTTGACCTGAAGACCATCAAAATGCTCAGCGGCTTCTTCCTGGAACTGGTAGTATTCACCGCTATGGCTACCCTGAACCTGAAGTTCATCGCTACCTATGCACTGGCCCTGGCCATCTACTCCATCGTCCTGACTGCCCTGACCGTACCCCTGGTATTGTTCTGCGCCAAGACCTTTGCCCAGGAAGAATGGTTTGAAAAAGCCGTTATGTGCTTCGGCGCTGCTACCGGCAACACCTCCACCGGCCTGGCTCTGGTTCGTGCCATCGACCCGGATTCCCAATCCCATGCAGGTGACAGCCACGGCGTATATTCTACCCTGATGAGCTGGAAAGATGCCTTCGTAGGTCTAACTCCTATCTGGCTGATGAGCGGCGTTGGTCTTACCGCCGGCGTTGGTGCCGCCATCTTCGTAGTATTCATGGCCTGCGGGTTCATCTTCTTCAACACCCACAGAAAACTGAAATGGTAAGCGCATAGGGAACTTTCCCCGTTAAAAAAACAGCTTGCGGACTCCTGAACGAGTCTGCAAGCTGTTTTTTGTTGTTTAAGACGGACCATATTATTTGATCAGCCTGGGGGCATGGCCCAGTTCTTCCAGCATCCGGGTTAAGAGGTACATCCGGGGCACCACGCTGGGCACCAGGGCACATTCCTGGGGGGTATGGTTCTTGCCGCCCTTTACGGCTCCAAAACCGTCCACGCAGACGGCCCCTGCGGCCGCAGCCCAGTTGGCGTCCGAGGAGCCGCCCACATCCCGGAGTACCAGCTTCCGGCCCAGTTCCCCGTAGATTTCCTGGGCCAGGGCGGTAAGCTCCCGGGTACCAGGGTTACTGGGGAAGGGCAGGCTGCCGATTTCCACCTGGGTATCCACGCTGGTGCCGGGAATGGAAGCCCGGAAGGCCAGCACTTCCACCGCCTTTTGGACCCGCTCCAGTTCCTGGGGATCCGTTACCCGAAGGTCCGCAATGGCGTGGGCTTCAGCAGGAATCACATTGTCCGCGTCCCCAGAGTGCATCACCGTAAAGTTGATGGTGGTACCCCGGGCCGGAGCCTCCAGGGCCTTAATGCCCTCAATCTGCCGGAGGCATTCCATCAGGGCGTTGGCACCCTTGTCCGGAGCGTTCCCCGCATGGGACGCAATGCCTTTGACGTTTACCAGGATCCGGCTGGCGCCTTTTCGGGAGGAAACCAGGCCGTCCCCTTCCTGGCCGGATTCGCAGCACAGGAAGCAGTCGTGCTGGGGCGCCAATTTGGCAATCAAATGCCGGCTGTCCGGCGAAGAAATTTCTTCGTCTGCATTAAACAGCAGGGTAATGGTGTCAAAGTCCGTATATTTAAACTGCCGCAGCAGTTTCAGGGCAAACACCATCATCAGAACCCCGCTTTTGCAGTCCGCCGCTCCAGGCCCCTTGGCCCAGTCCCCGTCAATGCGGAAGGGCCGCTCTGCGGCCGTACCCACCGGAAATACCGTGTCCAAATGGGCGCAGGCCATAATCTTGCCCTTTCCCTTGCCCTTAAAGGTCACCAGCAGATGACTGCCGTCCTCTGGATTTGCCATAGGGATCCGTTCCAGGCTGTCCGGGCGCAACGGCCGCAGCTCCTCCTCCAGGTAGTCCGCTACCCGGGCGATTCCCTTGCCGTTCCGGGAACCGCAGTCCACATTGACCACCTTCTGCCAGAGCTTTAGATATTCTGGCAGAAGCTTTTCACAGGCACTATATAACCTTATGTTTTTCACGAAACCACCTCCAAATGCATCTGCTTCTATTATACCGCAGAAACGCGGGTTCTGTTACAGTAGCAGAAACAAATTGCGCTCTGGTGTTAAGAGGGCGCAGTACAATACCTAAAAAAGAAGCAGGAAAAATAACCAGCATTTTTCCTGCTCCTTAACTATTCTACTTGCTCAATCCTTAAACGAAATGCCGTCAATGCCAATGGCTCCGTCCTGGGTCAGGATGCCGCCGCCGCCATCTACCCGGTTGGTGCCGGCCGGATAGAACAGCCCGTCCTTGTACAGGATACCGTTGGGCATACAGGACATTTCCCCAATATCTGGGGGCACAATCACCTTGTGGCCTTTGGCTTCCAGGAGGGCAATGGTATCCGGGGAGAACCCGTCTTCTAGCTCCAGTCCCTGTTCCTTGGTCAGGCAGCACGCTGGTGATAATCCGGGGACCGCCGGCGCAGCCTACTGCCAGCACCGGTTTGCCCTTTTGGAACACCAGGGTAGGACTCATGCTGGACAAGGGCGTCTTGCCCGGCCGCACGGCGTTGGCTTCCCCATAGGCCAGGCCTTGGGTGGTCTTGACCCCCACTTTCGGGCTGAAATCGGCCATGGCGTTGTTCAGGACAAAGCCCCGTTTGGGCAGCACCACCCCGCAGCCCCACCAGTTCCGAATGGTCTGGGTTTGGGCAAAGGCGTTGCCGTATTGGTCCATGATGGAGAAGCTGGTGGTGCAGCCCGGATATTCCCTGGCCTCGATACCTTCGGTGGGCGCAAATTCCTGGGCGTGGTCCAGATCAATCTTGGTCGCCAGTTCCTTGGCGTATTCCTTGGAAAGCAGCTTGTCCGAATGGATTTTGACGAAATCCGGATCCCCCATGGCCACGGACCGGTCGGCAAACATCAGCTTCATGGTCTCGGCAATCACGTGGGTGGCAGCTGCCGAATGGAAGCCCATTTTCTTCAGGTCGAAGTTTTCCAGGATGTTCAGCATTTGGATAATGTGGGTGCCGCCGGAGGAAGGAGGCGCCATGGAAATAATATCATAGCCCTGGTAGGTGCCCCGGACCGGAATCCGTTTCTTGGGCTGGCAGTTGGTCAGGTCTTCCTTGCACAGGAGCCCCAGATTCTTATTGGCATATTCTACGATTTCCTCTGCAATGGGACCGTTGTAGAACCAATCCACGCCGTTAGCCGCAACCTGTTCCATGGTGTCGGCCAGGGCCGGGTTTACAACCAGGTCCCCAAATTCCCGGGGCTCGCCGTCCTTCAGGTACAGCTCGCTGAAGCCTTCGTAGGCCGCCTTGTTGTGCACGGCTTCCGTGGTATCCGATACCCTGGCGTAGGTAAAGCCGCAGCGGAAGCCGTACCGGGCCAACTTGATGGCCGGGGCAGAAACCTGTTCCCAGGTCATGGTGCCGAATTTCTGCAGCAGGTTGTCCATGGCCTTGTACAGGGCAGGAACGGCTACAGAACGGCCGGAGAACTCCGTCAGGTTCAGGTCCACATTCCCGTCCTTGTCCAGGAACATATCCTGGTAGGCGTGCAGGGGAGCCACCCCCCGGGCGTCCACGCAGTAGAATTCGTTGCTTTCCTTGTGGTAGAACACGTGGAAGCAGCCGCCGCCGATGCCGGAATGGTAGGGTTCTACCACGCCCAGCACCAGGGAAACGGCGCAGGCCGCATCAAATACGTTGCCCCCCTGCCGGAGAATTTCCAGCCCTGCCTGGGCCGCATAGGGGCTGTTGGTGGAAACAGCCCCCTTGCTCCCGTAGGGATAGGGACGATAGAAGAAAATGTCATTGAGCTGATAACCAAGATAAGGATGATTCGGCATGATTGATTGACCTCCTTCAAAAATCAGGCTTGTTGGGCTTGGGCTTTAGTAACCGCATAGCCCACAATATAGCTGACAGCAATGGTGGGATACACCACGTTGAAAGTAGAGTTGAGACCGGCGAAAATCCAGGCCAGGGCCACGATAATCCCTGCGGCAATGCTGTACAGGGAAGCCTTGGCAGTAACCTCTTTCCAGAACATCCCGGCGATGACCGTAAAGCTGAAAGGCGCGTACACCAGGTAGTTCAAGGTCAGGAACATATTGACCATTTGGGCGGAAGGAATCAGGAAACCTACGCACAGGGAAATGTAGGCAACGATGATGGTCCCTTTCCGGGATACCTGCAATACCTGCTTATCTGTGGCCTGGGGATTGATTTGCGTAGAGTAAACGTTGGAAATTACCGTACCGGTGGCCATCATCATGGTGGCCATGGTGGCTGCCACAATCATGGTGATGACGGCGAAGATAATGCCGGCCAGCAGCGGGCTGGTCAGGTGGGCAATGCTCCAGGCAAAGGCACTGGCCCCATCACCCAGGCTGTTGGTATTGGCTTTGGCCATCATGCCGATGATGGCCGTCAGGATGCAGATAGGACCGGCAATGACGTAGCCCAGTACGCAGCCCCAGGTGGCGTCGTGGTCGCTTTTGGCGGCGAACATGGGCTGCAGGGCGGCCTGACTGACGATGCTGGTGAGAGCGCCGCCCAGGGCCCAGGCGATGATCTGCTGAACGGGCATGGCGGTCAGGTTGTTGTAGCCTTCAGGTAGTTTGGCTAGCAGGCCGCTGTAGCCGTGGAAGTCGTCCAGGTTGGTTACTACAAAACCAATCAACAGGATATAGGTGGCAATGCACACAATCCGGCCGATGATGTCGGAGCCCTTCATACCGGCAAAGCCCGTGTAGGCGGCGGCAATGGTAACCCCAATCAGCATGGCCCAGTTGATGCTGATGCCCGGCAGCACCATTTGGATTACGGAGGCTACCGTTTTCAGTTGGATGGGAATATACAAGATACCAAAAATAATCCAGATGTAGGCCTGCACCTTGGAAACAGAAGCCCCGTACCGTTCCCGCAGGAACACGGGCAGGGAACTGGCTTTCATGTACTTGCGCATGGGTTTGGCCAGTACAGCCATCAGGATGAAATAGAGACCGCCGGCAATGGAGTACTAGCAGCCGGCGATGCCCATGGTATAGCCGTTTTGGGCAGCCCCTACAATGCTCATGCCGCCAATCTGCCAGGCTCCCAGCATGGCACCTACGGAAAAGATGCCCATGGAGCGGTCACTGCCGTTCCACTGGTCGGACTGGGTAATGCGGGTACCGGCATAGATGCCCAGGCCTACGATCAGCATAAAGGTGATGATCCAGCTTGCCAATAACATAACGAAGACTCCTTTCTGATAAAAACACCGTAAAATAAAATCATACAAAACAGGGTAAGACAAATTCCCAATGATTTC